>JBAROI010000063.1:0-11391 GCA_049642015.1 Candidatus Omnitrophota bacterium
ACCGCCTTGCCGCGGAAGCTTTCGAGATACTCAGAAACAGAAGGATCGACGAGATACCGGTTGTTGATAAGAAAGGCTGTCCGGTGGGGCTTCTGGACGTGCAGGACATACTGAAAGCGGGGCTGGTCTGATGGAAAAGTACACGCCGGAGATCATAGAAAGGGCAAAGAAAATAAAACTTCTGGTTTTGGACGTGGACGGCGTTCTTACCGACGGAAGGTTTGTATACTCCAGTTACGGGAATGAAATAAAGAATTTCGACGTGAATGACGGGCTGGGTATAACCCTCGTAAAGCGCGTCGGGATCAAATGTGTTATCCTTACGGCAAAAGCTTCGCGGGTCGTTAAAAAGCGCGCGAAAGAGCTGAAAATCGATAAGGTATACCACAATTTTCATTACAAAATAAACGCCCTGGATGATATCAA
Source organism: Candidatus Omnitrophota bacterium (assembly GCA_049642015.1). Classification (GTDB taxonomy): domain Bacteria; phylum Omnitrophota; class Gorgyraeia; order Tantalellales; family Tantalellaceae; genus JBAROI01. The sequence goes on from JBAROI010000063.1 coordinate 427, forward strand.
AAAAAGATTTAGATGCGAGGACGAAGAGATATGCTTTGTCGGCGATGATGTTATCGATATTCCCATTTTAAAGCGTATCGGTCTTGCGGTATGCCCGCCCAATGCCATGGATGTAGTTAAGCCGTTCGCCCATTTTATAACGGATAAAAAAGGCGGCCGCGGGGCCGTCAGGGAAGTCTGTGATTTTCTATTGAAAGCACAGGACAAGTGGGACGCGGCTACTTCAGCCTACTTTATTTAACCTGGTTAGATCTAACCGGGGTAGAGGTGTTAACATGTACAGGATAAAGGTTCGATCCCGGTTCAGCAGCGCACATAACCTTAGGGGATATAAAGGAAAGTGCGAGGAGTTACACGGCCATAACTGGCACGTTGAGGCGGTAGTACGCGCCGGCGGCCTGGACGATACGGGGATGGTCATGGATTTTAAAGAGCTTAAAAAGCGCCTGAACGAGGCCATTGACGAGCTTGATCATAAATATTTGAACGACATCGATTACTTTAAAGAAGTTAATCCGACGTCCGAGAACATAGCAAAGTATATTTACGAGAATCTGTCCAAAAAAGCAGATCTAAACCTCGAAGAAGTGACGGTCTATGAGACTGATACTTCGTCGGCGACTTATTCAGAATAGATGAAAAAAGCGGTTGTACTTTTATCGGGAGGCATGGATTCGGCGGTTACGTTGTATATCGCCAGGCAGAATTACGAATGCCACGCCCTCATATTTGATTACGGTCAAAAGGCTTCTTACGAAATAGAATGCGCCCGTAAGATCGCCGAAGAGGCCGGATGCGAGTATCAGGTTTTACGCGTATCCCTGCCGTGGAAAGGAAGTTCTCTTTTAGATGAGAACATGGCCATACCGGGAGGGGATGCAAGCGGTGAAGGCGCCATACCCTCAACTTATGTTCCCGCGAGGAACATTATATTTTTAAGTTTCGGATTATCATTTGCCGAATCTATCGACGCTGAAAAGGTATTTATAGGCGCTCATGAGCTGGATTTTTCGAACTATCCGGATTGCCGGAAAGAATTCTTTGCGAGCTTCCGTGATGTGATCCGCCTGGGCACCAAGAGGGGCACCGAAGGGCGTGAGGTAGGGATCGAGACCCCCGTAATAGACAAGACGAAAAAAGAAATAGTGGAGATCGGCAGCGAGCTGGGTGTTCCGTTCCAATACACGTGGTCCTGCTATAAAGAGGGAGAGGACCTCTGCGGGGCGTGCGAGTCGTGCCTGTTTCGCGCGAAAGCGTTCAAGGAAGCGGGTTTGAAGGATCCGTTAATATAAAGATGCAGGCGAAAATATCGGAAATATTCTTGTCGTACCAGGGCGAAGGGCCGTATGTTGGGAGCCGGCAGCTTTTCGTGAGGTTTTATGGCTGTAACCTCAACTGTGTTTTCTGTGACACGCACATGGAAAGTTATAAATCCCTTGCAAAGGAAGCCCTTTTCAGCAGGATCCTGGATTTCGGCGAAGACTATAATGAGATCGCCCTGACGGGAGGGGAGCCATTGCTCTTTGCGGATTTTCTGGAAGGGTTTCTCCCGTTTTTTAAGGCGCACAGAGAAAACCCCATTTATCTGGAAACTAACGGCAGCCTTCCGGGCGAACTGGAAAGAGTGATAGACCACGTTAATATTATCGCCATGGATTTTAAGCTGCCTTCTTCTACCGGCGGCAAAGGCCTTTGGGCGAAACATAAAAAGTTTGCCGAGATAGCGGGCCGCAAAGAATTGATCGTCAAGACCGTTGTCACGGACAAGACGAGCATGGACGATATAAAGAAGATGGTTTCGATAATTACGGAGTTGAAAGAGGAACCCACGATCGTTCTGCAGCCGGTTACACCTATTGACGGTCGGGTAAAAGAATCGGACGAGGAAATGATATGGCTTTTCAAGAAATACATGGAAAAGGCCACGGGTAAAGACGTGATGATACTCGGACAAGTCCATAAGTGTTTGGGGATGAAATGAAAAAGAAAAATTACGAAGGATTACAGAAAAACGTCAGAAAGATCAAACTCCCGAAGGTCGATACGTGGAAAAACAAATACCAGGACAAAGAATATGCGGTGAAGTTCGATACATCCGAATTCACGTGCATATGCCCCAAGACGGGGCTCCCGGATTTCGCCCATATTTTTATCGAGTATTCGCCTGAAAAAAATTGCATTGAACTGAAATCGTTTAAGGAATACCTGGTGGCTTACAGGGATCTGGGGATATTTCACGAGCACGTTGTGAACCGGATCCTTGAAGACCTGGTCAAGAGCTGCAATCCCCGTTGGATGAAAGTAAGGGGCGTCTTTAATGTCCGCGGCGGCATCACGACAACCGTAGAGACGGAGTATTCCAGGTAGATGAAGATAAAGACCCGCAGATATTACTTTTATTATTTGCTTAAAACGTTGTTCTTTGCGCTGAGCTTTATACCCCTGAAAATAAGCCTGGCGATCGCTGATTTTTTGGGAAAAACCGCTTTCAGCCTGGTTGGAAAATATCGGAACGTGGCGATATCCAATCTGGATGAAGTTTTTAGCCCTGACCACAAGTCAAACACCAGGATAGCCAGGGGCGTATTCGCTAATTTTGCCAAGAACGGGGCTGAGTGGATAAAGCTGTCTACCATCGATCAGATGGATCTGGGCGAGATAGTAACGGAAGACGAAGGGCTTGAATACCTGGACGATGTTCTTTCCGGAGGGAAAGGTGCTGTTGTTCTGGGATTCCACTTTGGGAATTGGGAACTTCTTGGTTTTTACTTAAGGTATAAGGGTTATCCCGGCGCTTTGGTCGCCAGACGGCTATATTTTTACAAGTATGACAAATTTATTACGAAGATGCGCCAGCGTTTCGATGCCCCGGTGATATACCGCGATGAATCGCCCAAAAAGATGCTGAAAGTGCTGAAAGGCGGCGGGATCCTTGGTATAGTCCCCGACCAGGACGTCGAAAACGTTGATGGGGTTTTCGTTGACTTTTTCGGAAAAAAAGCGCACACGCCGACAGCCCCGGTAAAGTTGGCGATGGCCGCGAAAACGCAGCTCGTGCCCGTTTTTGTCATACGCAAAAAAGATAATACCCACAAACTGGTGGTCGAAAAACCGATCGATGTATTAAAAGGGGACGGATCAGAGGAGGACGTTAAGCGTTACACCCAGGCCTGGACGAGTCTCCTGGAAAAATACGTCAGGGAATACCCCGAACAATGGGCCTGGGTGCATAAAAGATGGAAAACTCAAAAGTAATGAGGAAGATTTTATTTTTCAGCATAGTCATTGTCGCCGTCGCCCTGACTTTGTTCTGGGCCAAAGACAGAAAGAGCAAGACGCTTGAGCAGGCAAGCGGCGCTAAAAAAGCCGGAAATGTCAAGGAACTCGAACAGAAAATCCTGTCTTTCAGTATTGATGGTCGCACTTCCAAAGACGTGAAGCAGTGGCACCTCGAGGGAGAGACTGCCGAGATGATCGATAGCGAGATACATTTTGATGCCCTCCAAGCGGTAGCTTATGCGGAGGATGCCACGATAAACCTTACGTCGGACAGCGGCATTTACTGTAAGGAAAAAGGCGAAGTAATTCTTATCGGGAACGTGAGAGTCGTCTCCGACGACGGTTCCGTGCTGACCACGGAGAAAGCCAAGTGGTCGCAGGACTCAAGGGAGATCTCATCAGACGTCCTTATCCGCATCGAGAGGGAAAATATGATCGCCGTGGGAAAGGGGGGGTCGGCTAACTCCGGCAAGAAAACGGCAATGCTCAAAGAAGACGTGGTCGTGGACATAAAACCTGACACCAGGGTGAGTTCTGACGGTCCGCTTGTAGTGAACCACGACGAAAATATCGCAGTGTTTTCCGATAACGTAAAAGTTAAGGACAAGGACGGAAAATTGTTTTCAGACAAACTTACGGTCCATTTTGACCCCGAAACGCAGAAAATAGCGAAAGTGGTAGCTGAAGGGAACGTTAAGGTGCGAAGAGGCAGAAGCTATACGATAAGCGAGAAAGCCATATACACAGAGAGCACCAAAAGCGCCAAACTTATTGGCAGGCCCCGGGTGATAATCGATCCGGCGGAATTGGAAAAACTTAGCAAACGATGAAATCCGTTAGAAATGGCATTTCTAACGGGTTGAACAGGAAGGGATGTAGATGCATCTTTTAGAGACAAGAAATCTGGTAAAGGAATATGCCGGCAGAAAGGTAGTGCGGGATGTCAGCATAAACGTGGGTAAGGGCGAGGTAGTGGGCCTGTTAGGGCCGAACGGTGCGGGAAAGACGACGACGTTTTACATGGTCACCGGGATCGTAAGGCCCGATATGGGGCACATTATATTCGATAAGAAGGATATCACGAAATTACCGATACACCAGAGGGCACGCGCCGGGGTAGGATATCTTTCCCAGGAGCCTTCTATTTTCCGGAAACTTAGCGTGGAAGAAAACATTATGGCGGTTATGGAGACCCTTGGTTTTCCCCGCAAGGAGCGGCACCGGCAGCTGGACAACCTTTTAAACCAGCTGAAGATATCACACCTGCGTAAAAATAAGGCATATACATTGTCCGGAGGCGAAAGGCGACGGCTTGAAATAACCAGGTCGATGGTCACCAATCCCATGTTTATCCTGCTGGACGAGCCTTTCAGCGGCATAGACCCTATAGCCGTATTTGACTGCCAGGAGCTTATAAAGGAACTAAAAGATATGGGGCTGGGTATATTGTTGACGGACCACAACGTACGGGAGACTCTTACCATAACCGACAGGTCCTATATAATGTATGAAGGCGAGATTTTGATCTCCGGAACGCGGGACGAGCTAATCAATGACCCCAGGGCGAGAGAGATATACTTGGGCGAAAGATTCAGCATGTAGAGATGCCAAAATATATTGAAAATCGCGAAGCATAATGGTATATTGTTTACCTTCAGTATTATAGTAATTATTAAAATATAAACATTTTAAGGAGCGAGGATATGGATATCACGATAACGGGTAGAAACATAGACTTGACGGACGATTTGAAAGAGTACGTAAATAAAAGAATCGGTAATCTTGAGCATATTTACGGCCGGATAGGCAGCTGTGAAGTTATCCTGGCGAAGGAAAAAATCAGGCACGAAGCGGAAGTCATTATGCACCTGAAGCGAACAAGGATAGTCGCCAAAGAGACCTCCCCGGATATATACGCTTCTGTAGATAATGCCGCCGAAAACGTCAAAAAACAGCTGCGCAGGCTGCGGGGGAGGGTCCGTTCGCGCCGGAGAAAGGCTGTATTAAATAAGATCATGAGCCCTGTTATGCGTTTCAGGGATATGGGGACGAGTTCAGCAGAGAGGATCATCAGGGTAAACACTTTTGCGGATAAGCCGATGCTCCCGGAAGAGGCGAGGATGGAGCTGAATTTGACCAAGTCGACTTTTATTACATTTAAAAACGCTGATACCGGAGAAGTAAACGTTTTATACAAGAGAAGCGACGGCAACTTCGGTCTTATTGAACCATCCTTCTGATCACGAAGGGTAGAGAATGAAAGGTATTAATTAATGAAGAGTAAGGTGAAAAAACTTGAAGGCACCGCAAGAGAACTCGCGATAAGCTTGACTTCGGAGCAGGTGAATAAGGTCCTTAGCGAGGTTTTGGAAGATATAAGGAAAACGGCGAAAATTCCCGGCTTCAGACCCGGAAACGCACCCCTTGATATTGTCCAGAAGCATTACGAGAAAGACGCTATGGACGAGGTAAAAAGGCGGATCATACCCGAGGCTTACCAGAGGGCGCTTGAAGAGCACAATGTCGCCCCCGTGAGTTATCCCGAAGTTTCAGGGCTTATCATGGATCCATCCGGAGGGATGACCTTCAAGGCAAAAGTTGACGTATATCCGGAAATCAAATTACGCAAATATAAGGGGCTCAAAGCCACGAGAGAGAAGGTAAGCGTAACGGATGCGGAGGTCGACGAAGCGTTTTTACGGATAAGAAATATCCACGCGGAGTTTACAGAAAAAGACGGCCCTGTTGATAAGGGTGATTTCGGGATCTGCGATATCGAAGCATTTATTGACGGCAAGGCCATTACAAAAAAACACAACAACATGTGGATAGAGGCCAATAAGGATTCGTCTTTGCTGGGATTGGGGGAAGAGCTCTGCGGGATGAAAAAAGGAGAACGCAAGGACGTTGAAGTGACTTTGCCGGAGAATTATCCGGACAAGAAGTACGCCGGCAAGCAGGCGATGTTCAACATGGAGATCAAAGATGTTCGCGTAAAAAAACTTCCTGAGCTTGACGATACCCTGGCTAAAAAACTCAAGAAAGAAAACATCAGCGAGGTCCGGGAAGAGTTTCGTTCGGAGCTAATGGAGCGTAAGGCGCATAATAGCAAGGTAAATATGAAAAATCAGATCATGGAGCAATTGTTAAAGGGGCATTTTTTTGACGTTCCAGGGGCTATGGTAGAAAGACAGCTTGACGTTCTTGTCGAAAGAGCCCAGAGCGAACTGGCAGAAAAAGGCGTGGACAAGGAAACGATCGAGTCCCAGAAAGACGAGCTAAAGAAGCGCCTGAAGGGCGACGCGGAAAAGAAGATCAGACTGTATTTTATTCTTAATGAGATAGCGAACGAGAACAAGATCGCTGTAGAAGATGAAGAGGTTGATAACTGGCTTAAATCACTGGCAGATTCTTATAATCAGCCCTTCGAAGAAGTCAAAAAATATTACAAGGAAAAAGACCTGACCGACGGGCTGAAGGAACAGCTCAGGGAAGGAAAGACTCTTGATTTTCTACTTTCTGAAGCGTCGGTCACTGAGAAATAAGTAAAAGGGGGAGATGTCATGAGCGTAATACCAATGGTCATTGAAAAGGACGGCAGGTCAGAGAGAGCTTACGATATATATTCTCGCCTGCTGAAAGACAGAATAGTTTTTATCGGCTCACCGGTCGACGATAATGTAGCAAATATCATTATCGCTGAGCTTTTGTTTCTGCAGATGGAAGACCCGGATAAAGACATAGACGTTTACATCAATACTCCCGGCGGAAATGTTACCAGCGGCCTTGCCATTTATGACACCATGCAGTTCGTGAAAGCCGATGTAAACACGTACTGTGTCGGGCAGGCTTCCAGCATGGGGGCCGTTCTTCTGGCCGCGGGGACCAAAGGCAAAAGATACGCGCTTCCCCATTCCAGGATCATGCTGCATCAGCCGTGGGGCGGAGTTCAGGGGGCAGCCGTGGATATAGACATACAGGCCAAGGAGATCGTGAGGATCAAGGATAAGTTGGAAAATATACTCGTAAAACATACCGGTCAGACCAAGGACCGTATAAAAGCTGACACTGACAGGGATTTTTTCATGGACGCGTACGAGGCCAAGAAGTACGGGCTGGTGGACAGCGTTATTGAAAGTATCCCTAAATAAATTTTAAGTCACATTTTTAAGCTGCAAAAAGAAAGGAAACAAGGATGAAGAAGTACAGATTGATGTCGCCCGGCCCCACGCCGGTACCGGAAGAAGTGTTGTTGAAGATGGCCAATACTATGATCCATCACAGGACGCCTCAGTTTCAGGCCGTTCTGAAGGATGTGAACATCAAATTAAAAAAGATTTTCTGCACGGAAAACCCGGTGCTTATTTTCGCTTCAAGCGGATCAGGCGCAATGGAAGCTTCCGTGGTCAATCTTCTTTCAAAAGGGGATAAGGCCCTGATCATAAAAGGCGGTAAATTCGGCGAACGTTTCGGTGAAATGTGCCAGGTATATGGCGTTGGGACCGTTGATCATGACGTCACGTGGGGCAACGCAGCCGACCCGGCAGCTGTTGAGAAGCTTTTGAAGGAAAACCCGGACGTTAAAGTGGTCTATAGCACGCTGTGCGAGACATCAACCGGTGTGGTAAATGACATTCATGCAATTGCCAAAGTTGTTTCCGGAACGGATGCCGTACTTGTGGTGGACGCGGTAAGCGGCCTGTCGGCAGACGAGTTCAGGCCCGATGAGTGGGGAGTGGATGTAGTAGTAAGCGGCTCACAGAAGGGCCTCATGCTTCCCCCGGGGCTTGGTTTCATGAGCATCAGCCCGAAGGCCCAGAAACTAATAGAAGCGTCGGATCTTCCGAAATATTATTTCGACCTAAAAGTAGCCTTAAAATCTTATGCTAAGGATGATACTCCCTGGACACCGGCTGTTTCGCTGGTAATGGGACTTAACGCCGTTCTGGATCTTATGCTTGAAGAGGGGGTGGATGGGATCCTCAACAGGCATGCGCGTCTTGCCAAGGCGACCCGGGAAGCGATGAAGGCGCTGGGCCTGGAGCTTTTTTCCGAAAGGCCTTCCAATGCCCTTACGGCGGTAAAAGTTCCGGAGGGTGTCGACGGCCTCGCGCTCGTGAAGAAGATGCGCGACGAACAGGGTGTGACGATAGCGGGAGGGCAAGCCTCTCTAAAGGGAAAGATCTTCAGGATCGCCCACCTTGGCTATATGGACGAATACGATACGTTCTCGGCTATTGCGGGGATCGAGATCGTTCTTAGCCAACTGGGGTATAAACTTGAAATGGGCAAAGGTGTTGGAAAAGCAGAAGAATTGTTAAAATAATATTGGTTTTGAAAGAAGGGGTGAGGAATTATGACGATGAAGGTTTTAATCAGTGATCCTTTGGCAAAGGAAGGCGTAAACATATTAAAGACACAAAAATTTAAGGTTGATGAGGTATCAAAACTTTCAGAAGCCGAGCTGTGCAAGAAGATAAAGGGATACGATGCCCTTATCGTAAGAAGCGGCACCACGGTGACGAAAAAGATAATCGAGGCGTCAGACAAACTTAAGGTTATCGGGAGGGCCGGTGTAGGACTCGACAATGTCGACGTAATGGCGGCCTCCAAGAAAGGCATCGTGGTCATGAACGCTCCTGCCGGCAATACAATGTCCACGGCAGAGCATGCTTTCAGTCTTATGCTGTCGCTTTCGCGGAATATCCCGCAGGCAAGCTACTCTGTAAAACAGGGCCGCTGGGACAGGAAAAAATTCATGGGAGTCGAACTTTACGGCAAGGCCCTCGGTGTAATAGGGCTCGGGCGCATTGGCGCGGAATTCGCGAAAAGGGCTCTCAGCTTTGGCATGAAAGTTTTGGCATATGACCCGTTTCTTTCCGAGGAAAAAGCCAGATCGCTGAACGTGGAACCCGCCAGCCTCGACGCGCTTTTGAAAGCATCCGATTTTATCACGATCCATACGCCACTTACGGATGAAACGAAACATCTTATCGATGAAAGGGCTTTCCAGAAGATGAAAAAAGGAGTCCGGATCATCAACGCGGCCAGAGGAGGCATAGTTGACGAGAAAGCGCTGGCTAAGAACATAAAATCAGGGAAAGTCGCGGGGGCTGCGCTTGACGTATATGAGACAAAAGCGAAACCGCCCGTGGATAGCCCGATCGTTGACATAGACAGCGTGATCACGACACCTCACCTTGGTGCGTCCACCGAGGAAGCGCAGATCAACGTGGCTATGGACATAGCCAGATCTGTCGGGGATGCCTTACTGGGCAAAGGTTTTCGCAATGCCGCGAATATTCCGGCAATGGAAGAAGATGCCCTTGAGGTTATAGAGCCATACGTTAATTTGGCAGAACGTTTGGGTTCCATACAATCACAGCTCATTAGTGAGCCGATCAAGTCCATTACGGTAAAGTACGTTGGGGAAGTCGCGGACATAGACGTCGCCATTATCACCCGCTCTTTAGTGAAAGGGATATTTAATCCCATGCTTGAGGAAGAAGTCAACTACATCAATTCAATGCTCATAGCTAAAGAAAGAGGCGTTAAGGTCACGGAGAAGAAAACATCCGACATCACCGATTTCGCGAACCTTATCAACGTGGAGATCGCCACCGCAAGAAAGAAATATTTTGTTATGGGCACGCTTTTCGCCAACAAGGAACCAAGGATCGTCAAAATGGACAAGTATTACGTTGAAGCCATTCCGGACGGCTACATGCTGGTCGTTTCAAATAAGGATGTTCCGGGAGTCGTAGGGGCGATAGGAACGCTTTTGGGCAAGCATAAGGTCAATATCGCCGGGATGAGTTTCGGCAGGGACAAAAAAACAAAGGAAGCGATAAGCCTCTTGAACATTGACAGCGAAGTCCCTAAGGATGTTCTCAGGAAACTGAAGAAGGTAAAGAACATCAATGACGTAAAACAAGTCAGAGTAGTGGTATAGGAGGGTATAATGGCTCAGAAGAAAAACATAATCAGGATAATCGACGTAACGAACCGTGACGGCGTCCAGACGTCCCGGTTAGGACTGGCAAAGCTGCAGAAAACCATGGTCAACATGTACCTGAACAAGATGGGCGTATTCCAGTCCGAGTTCGGTTTTCCGTTCACTCATCACGAGATCAACTATCTTAACGCTAATCTTGAACTGGCCAAAAAGAAAGCCCTCTACCCGATGCGCCTGTCGGGTTGGATAAGGGCAATAGAGAAAGACGTAAGGACGGCCCTGGAATACACGCCCGGCATCCAATACCTGAACATGTCCATTTCTACGTCCGATCAGATGATCGCGCATAAATTTGGCGGTAAGCTGACCAAGGCGGACATAATAAAGGACGTTGTCAAGGCGGCAAAGCTGGCAAAGAAGAAAGGCATCAAGGCCATAGGCGTGAACGCGGAAGACGCCTCACGCAGCGATCTTGGCTACCTGATAGAGTTTGCGCAGGCAGCGAAGGCCGCGGGGGCCGAGCGCATAAGATATTGTGACACGCTCGGTTACGATTGCCCGTTCAGCATTTACGACAGGGTCTCGGCTATTGCGAGCGCGGTAAAAGTGCCTATTGAGCTCCATTGCCACAATGATCTCGGGATGGTGGTCGCGATAAGTGTGTCAGGGGCGAAAGCAGCTATTGACAACGGTGTTGACGCGTACATCAATACTACCGTTAACGGACTGGG
>JBAROI010000079.1:0-3193 GCA_049642015.1 Candidatus Omnitrophota bacterium
ACCAGGAGACTGAAAAAGCTGAAGAAGGAGATCTTCAGCAACCTTACTTCCTGGCAGAGGGTGCAGCTTTCGCGTCACCCCGACAGGCCCTATACCCTTGATTACATCGCCATGATCACGGAAGACTTTACGGAGATCCACGGTGACCGTCACTTCGGTGACGACAAGGCGCTTCTTACGGGGCTTGCCCGTATCGGCGGCGAGAAAGTTATACTCATCGGGCATCAAAAAGGCCGCGACACGAAAGAGAACCTGGAGAGGAATTTCGGCTGCGCGCACCCGGAAGGTTACCGCAAAGCCATACGCATTATGGCAATGGCGGATAAATTCCATGTGCCGATCGTATGTTTCATCGATACGCCGGGGGCTTATCCCGGCGTAGGAGCTGAAGAGCGCGGCCAGGCGGAAGCTATCGCTTATAATCTGCGCGAGATGGCGGGCTTTGGAGTCCCGATAATCTGCATTGTTATCGGGGAAGGCGGCTCAGGCGGGGCTCTCGGCATAGGCCTGGGAGACCGCGTTTTCGTGCTGGAGAACGCGTATTATTCGGTGATCTCGCCGGAAGGATGCGCCGCGATCCTCTGGAAAGAACGCTCAAAAGCCGCCAACGCCGCTGAAGCCTTAAAGCTCACGGGCGATGAACTTCTTGAACTCGGGGTCATAGACGGGATAATATCCGAACCCCTGGGCGGCGCCCACAGGGACCCGAAAACGACAGCGGAAGAGATCAAAAAGACGATACTGGAGAACCTCGAAGAGCTTTCAAAATTATCAAAAGAGGAACTGATCGAAGCCAGGTACGATAAATACAGGAACATGGGTGTTTACAAAGAAGGATAGGCCCGGGGTCATGAAAATCAAGATCGCGAACGATAGTCATCTCCTGAATGAAATAAGTAAAGAAGTGATAAACGCCCTTAAAGAAAAGGGAGTCGACGAGGAGATAATTTTCGATATCCATGTCGGTTTTGAGGAAGCGCTTCGCAACGCCATGATACACGGCAACAAGCTCAGTTCTAAAAAAGTCGTGACGATAGAGGTGGAAGTGACTGAAGACATGGTGATCATCAGCGTAGAGGACCAGGGCGAAGGTTTTGATCCCGGCAGTCTTCCCGATCCCACGCTTGACGAGAACCTGCTGAAAGAAAGCGGCCGCGGGGTATATTTAATGACGCATCTTATGGACGAGGTCATTTACGAAAAAGGCGGCAGAAAAGTCATAATGAAAAAACGTTTGAACAAAAAACACGTATAGAATGGAGGAAAAATGGAGATCAATGTGCAGGAGCAGAACGGTATATCGGTCTGCCGGATCGTCGGCGACATCGATGTCAACAGTTCTCCCGAGGTCAAGCAATCTTTCGACAACTTGATCAAGGAGAAAAAGGAAAAGATCGTGGTGAACCTCAAGGACGTCCCCTACGTAGACAGCTCCGGCCTTGCGACACTGGTCGAGATCTTCAAAAACTTGCGCGCTTACGGAGGTAAGATGAAACTGACGAATCTTTCTTCCCAGGTCATGGGGCTTTTTGAGATCACTAAACTTAACAAGCTCTTTGATGTTGAAGCGGAAGAAGCCGACGCCTTAAATTCGTTTTAAAGCCATGAAGAACCCTATAGCTCAAATCGGAAAAAGCACGTTAAATCTGGGGAAGCAGATATCCATCATTCTCGGTCTTTTCTTTGACACGCTGTCCTGGATCATCAAGGGCCCTGCCAAGGGCAAAATGGCAAGTCGCGAAAGCATCTTCCAGCAGATGGTGTTTGTCGGCGTGCAGTCCGTTGTTATCGTGTTTTTCGTTTCTCTTTTTACGGGTATAGTTATAGCGATGCAGAGCGCATACCAGCTCAAGCAGCTCGGCGCCATTATTTACGTCGCTCCCATGGTCAGCATGAGCATGGCCAGGGAACTCGGGCCTGTTTTTACCGCGCTTGTCGTCACCGGCAGAGTAGGTTCGGCCATAACCGCCGAACTCGGCACCATGAAGGTCTCGGAGCAGATCGAAGCGCTTGAGACCATGGCGCTTGATCCCGTGAGGTTTCTTGTAGTTCCGCGCTTTCTCGCCCTCATGATAATGCTGCCGTGCCTGACGATCATGAGCGACATCGTTGGTATACTCGGGGGCCTCATCGTCGGGGTTTATAACCTGGAGCTGAACGCTTACAGGTATATAAAGTTTTCGTTCGATTTCATGACGTGGAAAGACGTATGGACCGGGCTTGTAAAAAGCGGCATGTTTGCGGTCGTCATTTCCATGATCTCCTGCCACGTGGGGCTTGATACCCGCGGGGGAGCCGAAGGCGTGGGAAGAGCCACGACCTTGAGCGTTGTTATAAGTTTCATATTGATAATTCTCGTGGATTGTATATTCACGGGACTGTTTTATTTTTCGAACGTGTAAGGATAAAAAATGGCTGTAGAGAAAGAAACAGCGGTAGAAATAAATGACCTGGTCAAGAAGTTCGGCGACAGGACCATTCTTAACGGGATCAACCTCAAGATACCGAGGGGTGAAATATTCGTTATCATGGGCGGTTCGGGATGCGGGAAAAGCACGCTCCTGCGCCATATGATAGGAACCCTTAAGCCCGATTCCGGCAGGGTAAGCGTCCTCGGACAAGATATCACGGACCTTTACGGAGAGGAAATGGACGATATCCGCAAAAAGATCGGCATGTCGTTCCAATCGTCCGCCCTTTTTGATTCGATGACCGTTGGGGAGAACGTGAGCCTGCCCTTGAGAGAGCACACGAAACTCGAAAAAAACGTCATCGAAATTATGATCAAGATGAAGCTGGAACTTGTGGGCCTCAGGGGTTTTGAAGACCTTATCCCCAGCGAATTGTCCGGAGGCATGAAAAAGAGAGTAGGACTTGCCAGGGCCATCGCCATGGATCCGCAGATAGTATTTTACGACGAGCCGACGGCGGGGCTGGACCCGATCGTGGCGGCCGTAATAGGTAGACTTATCCTGGACCTGTCGAAGAAGCTTAACATAACAAGTATCGTCGTGACTCACGACATGAAAAGCGTCATGAGCATAGCCGACAGGATCGCCATGCTATACGAGGGGAAGGTCCTCGAGGTTGGAACTCCCGCGGAGATACAAGGATCAAGCAATGGGATAGTCCAGCAGTTCATAAAAGGAGATTACGACGGGCCGATACGGTTTTTCCAGCAAAAAGACGATTA
>JBAROI010000083.1:0-5036 GCA_049642015.1 Candidatus Omnitrophota bacterium
AAAAAGGGCAATATTAAACGCGTTGTTAAAGGTGGGAAAATAGGCACCATAATAAGCTAGAGAGGTGATTTGTCATGGGTATGACAGAAGTCGACAGACTCACAAAAGAATCCGAGGACAAGATGAAAGCGGCCCTTGATGCTGTAATGAAACAGTTTATTACCATCAGGACGGGAAGGGCTCATCCAAGTTTGGTGGAGAATGTCAAAGTAGATTATTACGGACAAAAAACTTTTTTAAAACAGCTTGCGAACATAACGTCTCCCGAGCCGCGCCTAATAGCGATACATCCGTGGGATAAAAGTTCCATGGAAGCGATCGAGAAGGCGATCCTTACTTCAGAGATAGGCATTACCCCCACGAACGACGGTAAGATAATTCGCCTAAGCATGCCTCAGCTTACCCATGAACGCCGCGAAGAGCTTAAAAAGGTTCTTCACAGGATTGCCGAGGAAGGTAAGGTGTCAGTACGCAATACCAGGCACCAGGCGGTAGAAGAAGTCGTCAAGCTGGAAAAAGAAAACAGAATGACCGAGGATGATAAATTCCTGGCTAAGGACAAAGCGCAGAAGCTGACCGACGATTTCATCAAGAAAATAGACGAAGTTCTTTCTGAAAAAGAAAAAGAAATAATGCAATAGTGGGCCGCTAGCTCATCCGGTAGAGCAACGCCCTTTTAAGGCGTGGGTGCTTGGTTCGAGTCCAAGGCGGCTCACCACTTTAGCCCTCTCAGGAAACTGAGGGGGCTTTTTTATACCCGGGCAGATGGTATCTTTCCTACCAGGGACGCGTCCATCGCTCCAGCGGCAATGGCCGCTCTGCTGCTCCCTCGCAACCCTGAACCATTCATGGTTCAGGGACCAAGCTTGCTCGGTCGCAGAAGCCCTGTACGGAAAGATACCAACCGCCTTCGTTTTAATGAAGCTCCTTCAGTTTTTCAAAAAAGCCCAAAGAAGCCTAGCCTTGGACATCTCATCTGGGTGAGGCGGAAGGATGACTGCGTCATCCTTCCGTTAAAAAAGGAATAATCTTTATAGAGGCTTGGTTCGAGTCCAAGGCGGCTCACCACTTTAGCCCTCTCAGGAAACTGAGGGGGCTTTTTTATACCCGGGCAGATGGTATCTTTCCTGTCAGGGGCGTGGTCACCCGTCGCAATTCCATAAAAAGGGCTTTTTATATTGACGAAGGGAAATAGTAAAGGTATATTGGCTATAATAGTGTAAAAAGCATTATAGTCATCAAAATTGCGCAAAATATGTATTACCACATGAGGTGGTAGTGGGAAAAGTTTGTTTAAGAACACAACATAAGGCGATCCTGCCAAAGGCGCGGGGTTGCCTTTTTTATTAAGCATGGGTTGGTGGAGATGAAAAACAAAGAAAAAACCAAAGAGCAACTTATAAAAGAAATAAAAGCCCTCCAAAAACAGGCAGCAAAGGCTGAAAAGCCGGAATATGAGCACGAGAAGGCAAAAGAGGAGTTAATGAGGCTCAACAAAATAATGCGGACCATCACTAAAATAAGCCAGGATATGTTCCGGGTGAAAAACAGGGACGAATTACTCAAAAAAATATGTGAGAGGATCGTCGAATATGCGTATAAGCTAGTGTGGATAGGGTTTTGCGATGAAAAAACGAAAAAAGTTACGCCTGTTGCGCAAGCGGGGTTTGAAAAAGGATACCTTGAATCTATAAGGATAAGTTGTGACGACACAAAGTACGGCAAGGGGCCGACTGGAACTGCCGTAAAGACGAAGAAGCCAAGCGTGATAAGATTTATAGCCACTAACTCCAAGTATAAACCTTGGCGAAAGGAAGCACTGAAGAGGGGTTACCGTTCATCTGCGGCCATACCGATATTCCGGGAAAATAAAGTCACCACAGTTCTTAATGTCTATTCAGATAAGGAAGACGCTTTTAATGACAGGGAGGTAGCACTGCTTAATGAACTGGCTCGTGACATCTCCCTTGCCCTAAAGGGGATCGATGAAGAAGCAAAGCGCAAGGAAGCGGAGAAGGCGTTGCGAAAAAGTGAAAAGGGATACAAAGAGTTGTTTGAAAAAATGAGCAGCGGTGTTGCTGTTTATAAAGCCGTGGACAATGGGAAAGACTTTATATTCGAAGATTTTAACTTGGCTGGAGAGAAAATAGAACGCATGAACAGAAAAGATATTGTGGGAAAGCGTGTAACCGAAGTATTCTCGGGGGTAAAAAAATTTGGAATATTTAAAGTATTTCAGAGAGTCTGGAAGACCGGAAAACCGGAATATTTTCCCGCGGCCATTTACAGAGATAAAAAGCACATCGACGCTTGGCGGGAAAACTGGGTTTACAAGTTGCCCAGTGGTGAAGTAGTGGCAATATATAATGACATCACCGAGCGCAAAAAGGCGGAAGAGGCCTTGCGGGAGTCAGAAGAAAAGTATAAGACCGTGATAGAAAATGTTAATGACGTAATTTTTCAACTTTCCCCCGTAGGCATCATCCAGTATATAAGCCCCAGAACAGAACAACTTTACGGCTATAAACCTAAAGAGCTTATTGGAAAACATTTTAAGACGACGACTCCGATAAGTGAAGCGCCGAAAGCCCTAAGGGCACTAAAACGCGTTTTATTAGGAGAAGAAATCAAAAACCTTGAGATAGCCCAGCGGGACAATAAAGGAAACATTTTTTTTATGGAAATCAACACGGCACCTATAAAAAAAGATGGCAAGATAATCGCAGTGCAGGGCGTTATGAGGGATATTACCGAACGCAAAAAAATGGAAACGCTTCAAAGGCTAACGCAGCTGGGTGAATTAGCGTCTAATTTGGCTCACGAAGTAAATAATCCGCTTATGACAATATCCGGAAATGCTCAGCTGGCCTTGATGGAAGATATAAAAAATGATGCGCTAAAAAGGTATCTCAACGTTATATTCAATCAAACTCATGCGGCAGCAAAAGTTGTCCAAAGATATCTTAATTTTTCCAGGCCCCCGAAGGAGGAACTTGAAGAAATGGACATAAATTCCAACATCGAGGGTGTGATTTCTATTATAGAACATCCGTTTGAGCTGAGTAAAATAAAGATAAGCCGAAAATTCGCCGAGGATTTACCGCCGGTATTTATCAATACAAAGATGATGCAGGGTGTTTTCCTGAATCTGCTTAAGAATGCTTCTGAGGCAATGCCGAAGGGAGGACTTATTGAGGTGACAACCTCCAAAGAAAAGGATTTTGCCAGAGTTGACATAAAAGACAACGGAGAAGGCATAAGCAAAGAAAATCTGATTAAAATATTCGAAAGCTTTTTTACTACTAAAGAGAAAGGAACAGGTCTCGGCCTTCCCTTATGCCAGAAGATCGTGAAGGAGCATGGCGGAGAGTTGAAAATAGAGAGTGAATCGGGTAAAGGAACCGATGTTATCGTATCCCTACCTTTCTATAAAGGCAAAAAGAAGTAACTAAATTTTATAGCACTTTTAAGCCCTCCCGGTTTTCCGGGAGGGCTTTTTTATTTTAGGTTGAAAATAAGTATATACGCCGTATAATTAAAGAGATATGATAAGGCTTGGCGGGGAAAAGGAGAAAAAGGGCTTTTTGATGCTGTCCTGGGCGACGTATGACCTGGCTAATCAGTTCTTCGCGCTGAACATAGTTTCTTTGTACTTTCCCCGATGGATAAACATAGAAAGAAATCAGCCGGAGATTTTCTACGGCCTGGCTTTCGGCGTCTCTATGTTTTTGGTCGCGATCTTTGCGCCTTTTCTGGGGGCCATTTCGGACGCGAAAAACAAACGCCGGGTTTTTCTGATATTTTTTACTCTCCTTTCAATTATATTCACGATGAGCTTAAGCCTGCCTGTTAGCATCTTTTTAGCATTGGTATTTTTTGCCATAGCTAATTTCGGATGCCAGGTAGCGATAATTTTTTATAATGCCCTTATGATCAGGGTTACTCCTAAGGGCAGAATAGGTTTTGTCTCGGGGCTCGGGAGGATGTTCGGCTATACAGGCGCGATCCTGGCCCTCTACCTTACCAAGCCGATAATACTGAAAATGGGCTATCAGGCGACATTTCTTTTTACCGGTATTTTATTCCTGATCTTCGCCTTGCCTTGCATGATCTTTGTGCGGGAAAGACAGCCAGAAGAAACGCCGCGCTCGCCGCGTTTCCCGGAAAAAGAGAGATTATCGCAGATCCTGAAGGGATTGAGGACAACCATTTTTGATAGTGAAAAATTAAAAGAGCTAAAAGATTATTTAAAGGCTTCCTTTTTTATGCTGTGCGTGGTCAATACGATCATACTTTTCATGGCTGTTTATGCCGGCAGGGTATTTAAGCTGGATGAAGTCCAGACAATAAATCTCATCGCGTTTTCCACTCTTTTTGCTATCGGCAGCAGCGTTTTTTCCGGTTTTATAAGCGACCTTGTAGGATACAGGCGGTCCCTCATGGGAATATTTTTTCTCTGGGGAGTATGTATTTTAACAGGGTCACTGGTTAAGCCTCCGTTTCATTGGCTTGTCGGGGCCCTGGCCGGGACAAGTTTGGGCGCTACCTGGGTGGTTTTAAGGGCGTTAGTGATAAAACTTGTCCCTGAAGAAAGGATCGGCGAAGCGTTCGGCATCTTTAACCTTGTAAGCTATCTTTCGGGGGTAGTCGGGCCGGTTTTCTGGGGATTGATCCTTCTTTATCTTTCCCGCCTGGGAGAATGGGGATACCGCCTGACTTTTCTTAGTTTATTTTTATTTATAGCGATCGGTTTTATTTTTCTTTTAAGAACAAAGAGAGAGGCCGTATGATAGCGCAGAATTTAAAAGAAGGATTTGAAAAAGCCGTTCTTGAATATTCCGGTGAGATCGCCATCAAGTATAAAAAAGGCGATAAGTGGACAGGTATTACCTACGGCGACCTCGGGAAAGACGTTAAGTTACTCTCCGCGTTCTTGCTGGAAGAGGGCGTTAGAAAGGATGACAAAGTCGCTATCCTGATGGAGAACAGGCCGGAGTGGCCGACTGTCTTCTTCGCAACGGTTTCCGCGGGGGCGA
>JBAROI010000089.1:0-56500 GCA_049642015.1 Candidatus Omnitrophota bacterium
AGCTACGTCACCGCCAAAATATTCCGACGTGCAGCCGCCTCGCGTTACGGCTAAAGCAGCTCCGGCAGCCGCAGCTTCCAGAGCTGCCAGTCCCGGCGTCTCAAACCACCCCGGGGCGACAAAAACACTGCAGGCCGCGTATGCCGATGGAAGAAGGTCGCTTTCGTGCCCGATCCCGTCAATAAAGACAACGTTCTGGTCCGCCTCCTGCCGGCACTGATCATAATAAGACATGTAATCGGATACAGCGTCTCCGACGATCACAAGTTTAAGCCCGGAAAGCTTAAGCGCCCTTATAAGGTTCAATTGATTTTTTCGGGGTTCTATCCTCCCGACCGTCAGGACAAAATCTTTTATGCCGAACTTCTCGACAAACGCTTCCAAGCGCGCTTCCAGGAATTTGCGATCGATCCCGTTCGGCACGACTTTCATCTTTTGGCGCGGCATGGCAAAAAGGCGCGCGAGCTGTTCTTTTTCCATGTTTGAATTTGGAAAAAGGACGTCGGAAAGCGACATCGTCCTGCGCCTGCCCGAAGGCAGCCAGGGAAGGGCCAGTTTCGCGAGATGCCTGGCAAATAATTCCATTTTCTTAGCGGAGCTTCCCCCTTCGTGCAGAGCCCTTTCAAAGCTGGACCAGAAAATAGTGCTTAAGGCGATCTTGATCCCTTTATTTTTCGCCGTCTGCATGAGGCCGACGCAATCTTTCACCGAACCGAAGATGTGCAGCACGTCAAAATCATCGAATTTATCCTGCCACTGGTCGAAAAATCTGACGCTCACTCCCATTTTTTCCAGGTGTTCTTTTGTTTTAAGAAGCTGTATTTCCCCTCCCCCGGGATTTTGAAAAGCCGAGGGATAACTGTAAAACAATACTTTCATCGCAGTCCCCTTACTCAATGTATCAGATCCTTTTCTTTTACTTTTCTTGACGCCCACTGCCCTCTTCCCCGCTTTCTCCTGGAGAACGCCGCGGGAAGCTTTCCCAATGCGAGAAAAAAGCCGCGGGCAAATTCATTTTTTCCCGAAAATAACGAATACAATATCCTCGGAGGCAAAAAGACGAGGTGCTTTAGAAACAGTCCGGTGCTGCGGACGTTCTTCCAGAAAAACAAGAACATGTTCCTGTGGGCTATCATCATCTTCCTGCTTCTTCCGTATTCCTTGTGAAAAGTCGTGGATTCGGCGTGCCAGGTAACACTTTCCGGTTCATACACCCCTTTCAGGCCGTGCACCAGTCCCGCGAAACATATGTCGACGTCTTCCCATATGCCCGGAAGATAGAGGTCGTCAAACCCTCCCAGCTCCAAAAAGGTCTTCCTTTTAAACGCGCCGCAGGATATCGCGCACGTCTCTCCGGGGTTTCTGAAATTTTCCACGTCCACTATGACTTTTATAACGCCTTTATCAAACTTGAGATACGATCTTCCTCCGTTAAAAGTGCCGTCGAAATTCATCACACGGGGCGCCACGAACATGGTATCCGCCCACTTAAAATGTTTCACCAGGGGATCCACGAAATCCGGGGCTACCTTCATATCGTTATTAAGAAATATCACAATGTCGCTGTCGAGCGTTCTGACAACGCCATTGTACGAACACAGTATCCTGTTCTCGCCGGCAACGTGCACCTGAACGCCGGGGAAATTTTCACGCAGAAAATCCACGCTCCCGTCGGTGCTCAGGTTATCGACAACGTGAACAGCACACGCAAAAGAAGAGCTCCCGGCCGCTTCGCATATGGAAGGCAGGTATTCTTTCATGAGATCTTTCCCGTTATAATTTAAAACAAGAATATCTACTTTCATCGGCTACCGTCCCTCACTTTTACCGCGCCGAGAACAAAAACAAACAGCAAAAATATGATCCCGAGAACCACGGCATAAGTCATGTTCGGATACGCTCTCGTCAGGTTAATCCACCAAAGGTCCGCCATGTCGTATCCGGCAAGCGGGACGTTAAGGGGTCTTACGAACATGATATCAGGATTAAAAACGAAACTCCCCCCCTGTCCGGTCACGTACGTCTTCACCACAGAGACCAGGATCGCCCAGGCGCCTTTTATGGGAGTAAGGTCCGGGATGTAATTTATCGCGTATTCCGGCATCTTAAGGCTTTCGACCACGAAATTAATATAACTGGAATAGTGGGCCAGTACCGCGGGTAGCTGCACGAAAAATCCTAAGGCTGCCAGGCCTGCGAAAACGCGCAGCAGCATTTTTTTCCTGAACACATCGCTTGCCAGGACAACAAAAAGCGGTATGACCGGGAACATGTATCTCGGCCCCCACGAGAAAATCGATCCGCGCTTAAAAAAGTAGGCAAAAAATACGACATAGATCATTATCACTGACACTATAAAATAAAATTCTCTTTTATTCCTATCACGGACCTGCCCCCAGCAGAATAAGCCCAGAATAAGCGGAAGATTATAAAAGAAGAAGCCTTTTCCGCTTGAAAACCAGTAATAATAAAGGGCTTTTAAAAAACGGTTGCCGTACTTGGCCTGCGTTATAACATGCCCATAGCCGGTGACAAGGATATTACCCGACCTTATGAAGTTCGCCCAGAGGTCCACGGACAAGACCGCGAGAAAAGCGATCATCGGCACCCATGCATATCTCCGCCTTGCCCCTGAAGCGGAAAGAAAATACACAAGGAACGCCGGGGCAAGTATTACTGTATATACCTTTATCATGGCCATGAAACCCAGGGCCGCGCCGGATATAACGAGGTACCCCATGCCCTTCTTTTCCTTTACGTAGCTGAACAGGCTCACCATGGCAATGAGCATAAAGGTCACAAGCGCCGGCTCCGGAAAACCTGACTTTGAATACACAAGCGCCATGGTTGAAAACGCGTAGACAAGCGAGAGCGTTATCGCTTCTTTAAGTTTCACGCCGAGCTTCTGCAGTAGGACCAGAAGCAGCACAACATTAACGGCCGAAAGGAACACATTCGTGAACGAGACACAGAAGAATGTGACGTAATTCGCAGGCAGATCTTTCATAAAGAAAGAGATCGCCATCCCCACGAGAAAGAACGGGACCTGGAGTAGCGGCATTCCCATACCGTAAGCGGAATAACGCTTTCCGTCCTTGCCGGGAACACCTTGCGAGGCGTCGGTCTGGACCTCTTTTATCTCAAAAGGCCTGTCGTATATCGCGATGTCCCGGTCAAGGACCAGGCTTTGCGTGGTAAGGTAATTATTGAAGGCGTCCCCACCGTAATGGCCTCCGGCTAAAAACGCATAAGCCGAAAGCACAATTAAAAATACTCCCAAAATCGCTTTAAGACTGTTCGTCATAGTCCACCGCTTTCTTAATTTTGGTTAAGTAAAAAAACGAAAAAGAACCCGCCAGTAAAAGGACTAATATCGATACCACCCTATCAAGGGAAGCCGCGAAAACCCCTATATCAAGACCCTTCTTCATCAGTTCAGAGACCGCTCCCGCCGATATCTCGGAAACGCCTAGACCGGCAGGCACAAGACCCATTATGGCGGTCGCTTTCTTTACGCCGCCGCAAAGGACCGAAAGGATCAAGGGGGCCTTGAAAGAAAGGATCCGGAAACTTACAAAAAAGCGAAGGCCCAGCGCCAATATCGCCAGAAGATCTATCGCCAGGAGCCTGTATAGAAACGACCTCTTACTCAAGATTATCCTTAATCCGTTCCCCATCTGGCTCAGTTTATGCCATTTTACTATCCTGGTGAATAATCTCATGAACACGGCCAGGGCCAAAAAAACAAAAAACAGCACCAGAAATATAAGAAAAAGTCCGGCAAAGAACTCTCCGTTTACAATGTAATTGATCAGTATAAAAAATGCTCCGGAAGCAAATATCGTCAGGAACACCAGGAGAGCGCCGGCTATCGTCAGATCAGCAAAATTCACGTAAGAAAGGTCGTGCCTTTTTCTTAAATAAAACGCTCTGGCCAATATGCCCCCTTTGAGCGGCAGGTAATTCGCGGCGGTAGATATATTGGCCAGGCAAAAACACTCCAGGAATCTCATCTTCACGCCCGTTGCCTCCATCAAGACCATTATCTCCGCCCCGTTAAGGACCTGTGTCAGCAAAAAGAGAGCCCCGAGCATGCTGACATTCGCGACTGACAGTTCCAAAATGCCTTTAAGTTGCCCTGAATGACTCGCAAGATAGTAAATAAGTCCTGCCAATATTGCCATCCAGATTATGAATAAAAATACTTTTTTCATAACGGTAAATTTCTGTAAAACTTAGTCCTTTTTTTGTTCCGAAAAAGCCATATAACAAGTCCGAAAGTGAACAGTTCCCGCGGGAGCTGCAAAAGCCTTCCTGAACATACATCCTTGGCTATTTTATCGGTATAAACCGGGCTGAGGGCTTTCGCGGGGAAAAAGTACGGCGGCGCCTCGCCCTTCATATCATAACCGGCGCCTGAAAGGCCTTCGGTCAGCCCCCCGAGATCCCCGGTTAAAAGATTTTCACCGGTAAGATTCTTATAGTATGAATCGGCAAGTAACAGAAAACTCACAAGGCCCTTAAGCCAGTTATGTTTTTTCGCCGACTTGACAACGTATCCTATATCGATCTTGTCTGAAATACGAAGGATGGTTTTCAGATGAAGAAGTTCCCCTATCGTCACGTATCCGTTCTCGCCTATGGCATGAGCCGCCATGATCAGTATCTCATCCTCGGGTGACGGCACCATGACCTCCCTGCCACGGATCTCCAGCGTCTTCATTCTTTCCCATATCTCCGAGGCGTCAAGGAACACCATCCCGTTCCAGGAAACGGCAAAGTGAACGTGGATCTTGGGTAAAAACGGTGCGCCTTCCCCGCTCTTCCTCACGTAAAACCTTTTGTAAGGCTCTCTCAATATTGACCTGTTCCATAAAAATTCAAACCCGAGCTCCTCCAGCGTTTCTATGCACTCTTCCCTTCGCTCCGGGTCCACGAGGACCATATCAAGATCTTCGTCCGCGTAGCTATAGGAACGGAAAGATTTCATGGCAAAAAATCTCAAGCCCTTCTCTTTGAAGGCTTCGGATATTTCGCTGTAATAATCAATGGCTCTTTCAAATAGGGCATCCTGATCCGAGAGCATGCTCGCCGCGTGAGGTTCATTCTTCTCTTTTTCATCCAGAGAAGAAAGCGCCTGAAATAGCACCTCGTTGTCCTGCAGGAATGGCGCCGCTTCCGAAAAAGTACCTCCGCCGGCGATCATGCGGTAATCGGGTTTGCCTCCGGACAATAATCCGGAAACGTATTTCCTGAATTCAGTAATTCTTTCTGTTTTCATCATCCGAGCAAACTCCTGTAGATCTCCCTGAACTTTTCAGCGCTTTTTTTCACGTCAAAATACCGAAGCGCGGCTTCCCTGTTCTTCTCCGAAAGGCTCCGGTATAATCCCCTGTCATTAAAGATCATTTTTATTTTATTCGCAAATTCCCCGGCGCCGCCACTCACAGCCAGTCCCGCTCCGTCGACGATGACCTCGTTTATCGGTTCGGTATCCGAAACGATCACGGGCATGCCGGAAGACATGGCCTCGACTATAACGTACGGGATGTCTATCTTTTTCCTGAAGCCTTCAAAAAACGGATAGATCAGGCAATCACATGCCGCCATCAGTTCATGCATCATGCCGTTTACCTTAGAAGGTGGTAAAATAATGACACTATCTTCCAACCCCACTTTTTCAATTTCTTTCTTTAACTTAAAATACCAAGAAGAATCTTTTTTCATATTTCTAGTCCTGGCAGTAGGTATAACAAAAATTATATCTTTTTCATCGCTACACGTTCTGTAAACTATATCACGCATAGTCCTTATAACTTCTTTAGAGGATATATCGCCAGCATATAGCACATAAAAACCATTGGAGGTAAAAAATCTTTTTTTCGCTTCTCCTTTATCAATAGCGGGGCTGAATTGTGTCGTATCGACCCCGGGATATACGACCTGCACTCCTTTTACGCCGCTTCTTTCGAGGATGTCCTTCGTATACTGTGAAGTGACCGTAACGACGTCGGAATATATAAGATCTCTGCATTTCTTTCCGGATACCCTGGAAGTAAGATAAGGTATGCTCTGGACCATCTTATTCTTACCCGCTACCAGTCTTATAAGGGAAGATGTTGCGGGTTCGGGCGTAAAACAAAAATGATGCAGGCCGGGATGTCTTTTCAGGAGAAAAAGAAAAAGTCTCATCTTCTGAGTAAGATCATTCTCTCTTGAGCTGTAGATCTTTTCGGTGAAAACATTTTCTTTTTCAAAAGCGTCCGGTCCGGTCGTAAGGACATGGAAATTATAGTCATCAACATGGGACACTATATCCCTTACTAAATTCCTGCTCGCCTCATCCCAGGGCGGCTCTATCGCCCTGCTTATCATAAAGATATTTTTCCCGCAATAACGCGCCGTATCCTTCGCCTCTTCAAGATACCTGGATGCCACTTTTGACCAGGAATAACCGCTCACAAATTCTTTTGCCTTCTCTGCCAGGCCCTCCCGCAGGCTGTCGTCCTCCAAAAGACGCAGTATCTTTTCCCTGAACAGCTCCGGGGAGTCCGGCGAGATAAGATAACCGTTCTGGCCGTCTTTCACCGCGTCCTTAATGCCTTCGATGTCTGACGCCACCACCGGTAAACCGCGCGCTGAAGCCTCTCGCGCTACGATACCGAAGCCTTCCATGTCGCCTTCTACCTCTATGTTCGGCATGATAAAAAGATCCGAAAAAGCGTATAAATTCCAAAGAAGTTTTTCGCTTACCGTGCCCGTCAAAAACACGTTATTCTGCAATTTTAGTCTCGTAATAAGATTTTTTATGTTTCCCGCCTGTTCACCCGAACCCACCACAAGGTAAGCGATGTCCGGCCTTTCTTTTACAAGTCCGGGAAACACGTTCTCTATGAATTCGGCAACCCCCTTACGCTTAACGAGCCGCCCGACGGTGAGAAGCACTTTTGCTTCCCCGGGAATGGAAATATTCCTTTTGTCAAGTTCTCCCGCGGAAAAGTTTTTATCGGGATTCAGGGGGCGGGTATCCACGCCGTTGGATATAACTCTCAGTCGGCTTCCTTCTACGCCGCGTTTTAAGCATTCCCCCCTTACGCTTTCGCTCACGCAGATCACTTTATCCATACGCCTGAGCGCGGGCATTACGCACTTCTGATAAACAGGGTTGCGGAATGTAACGTCCAGTCCGTGGGCTATGCATATAACGGGACTGCGCAGGATCTTTCCTAAGAAAAGTCCGAGCGGAGAAAGCAACGCATCTCCAAGGAAGATAATATCAGGCTTCTTTTTACGGGCGATCCCGTAAAAAAGGCCCTGGAAAGCGGCTTTTATTATAAAAAGCGGCAAAAACAGCTGCGATCTTCCCCAGACGATCTTATCCACTTTGACATGCCTGGACAGCTCTTTCGCGAGCTCGTAGTTCATCCTCTGCATACCGCCTATTGAAGGAGGATATTTTCTTGTAATGTATATGATCTTCATATTATTTTCGAATCTATCACGTTCTTAACGCTGCTCCAGACCTTCTCCCTGTCAGACGAAGAATCCGTCTTTATCAAATTTGTCCTTCCGGCAAGTTCTTCGTACAGCTTTATCTTCTCGGTGTAATAGCTCATATCATCGTGCTGCCCTTCCCTGTCCTTCGCGCAAGCCCCATCAAGATAAAGCAAAAACGGGACCTCCGGCCTCCGGATCTTATTGAGAAAACTTTTATACTGCGTTTCATCGATCGCGTCCAGGTATTTTAAATTTATAAGCGTATCGTATAAATAACGGTCGCACACGGGCAAAATGCCTCGCGCCTTTAAAATGTTTCTTTTTATCCCGATTGTGAACATATCGATCCTGAAACAGAAGACCCTTGCCCACTTGGCAAGTTTTCCCATTTTTCCTTCGGGGAGGGTCATTTTTGATTCAAGGCCGCTTTTCATCCTGCCCGACAGGCGTCCGATAACCCTCCCAACGCTCAAAAAGACGGAACCGGCGTAAACTTCCAGCTTGACCGCGTTCTTTCCTTTCTCATGGAGATATTCAACAGCCCTGTCCGCAAGCGTGCTCTTTCCCGAGCCGTCGATCCCTGAAAACGATATCACTTTTTCTCCTCGTTGTTGTACTGGATATGCTTTCGCATCCTGTATAAAACCTCCTCCGAAAGCTTCCTATTGCCCGACAGAACGTCGCCGATAAGACCCAGCATCATGATCCCGAAGGCGACTATCAGGAAAACGGCCGCTATTATGAGCGACTGGACGTGACCTCCCTGGGCCTTGGTAAAATGAGCGACCAGGAATCTCACTATAAGGAACGCCCCGGGAAGAAAAATAACCGCCCCTATCGCGAGGAACGACTTTAGGGGTTCATACACGAGGTATATCCTTAAGATATCCACCGCCGACCTGAGCACGTAATTCAGGGGATTTTTTATAAGGCGCGATTCCCTTAATTTTTCGTTCGTCCTTATAGGGACGGAAGTGATCGGTATATTTTTCCTCCCTGCCTGTATAACCGTCTCGAGCGTATAGGTATATCCGGAGAAAACGTTCAGTTTAAGCGCCGCTTCCCTGCTGAACGCCCTGAACCCGCTTGTCGTATCCGGTACGGCTGTCTTGGAAAATTTCCTGACGACGCAGCTCCCGGCAAACTGGAGGAGCTTCTTAAGCCACGAAAAATGGCTTATGGTGGAAATATCCCTTGAACCGACGACTATATCGGCATTCTTCTCAAGTATCGGCTTTACCAGTTTGCTTATGTCCTCGGCATTATACTGGTTATCCCCGTCCGTATTCACAATGATATCCGCGTCGAGTTCCAGGGCCTTATCTATGCCGCTTTTAAAGGCGTTGGCAAGCCCCTTCCTCTCGGGGATGTCCACTATGTGGTTTACGCCTTTTTCCCTGGCAATGCGGATAGTCCCGTCACTGCTTCCGTCATTTATTACCAGCGTCTCGATCTCGTCTATGCCGTCGATCTTCTTCGGCAGATCGCCGAGTACGAGCGGTAATGTTTTTTCCTCGTTAAAGCATGGTATCTGTATCACTAACTTCATATCCTCTCCTTAAGTTTTTTAACCTGGTTAAATTCAGCCGGGTTAAATTTCAAAAATGTTCTTAAATTCCTTATCCGGTTTTCTTGTCGTAACGACAAAAAACGTCTTGGCCGCAGCTATGAAAAGCGAAAATGCAGCGTAATATACGGCAAGGGCTTTTGTCATAAACTCCAGACCAAAAAACTGCAGAATAGCCGCTACTGTTATCGTGTTTATAATAACGTGCATTTCGCACGTTTTGTGAAAAATCGAAAACACCGTCTTTGCTTTGCTTCCCTTCTTATTTTCGCCGGACGGCTGCCTTTTTATTTTGACGCTTTCACGTTTCAACATTTCGACGAAAAATGCCCTGTACTTTGAATCTTCAAGAAGATTAAAAGATATCAGGGAAATGGCGCCCACGGCTCCGCAAAAGACGTAGAAAACATCTCCGCTTTCAAAATACGCTTTCATCCCCAGTGAAATAACGATCGCTCCGTAGATGATGTAATGCGTTATAAAGTCGAACATCATTCCGCTTAGGCTTACCTGTTTTTTGCAGCGCGCTATCTGTCCGTCGACATGGTCGAAATAATACGAAAGGTGCAAAAGTACGGCGAACCACAGGAAAAAGAGCTTTGAAGCGGCCAAAAACACAATGCAGCCGGCAATGCCGAGAAGAAGCGCAAAAAAAGTCACCTGGTTGGCCGTGATCGGCGTTTTGAGCAAAAAATAAGTCGTGGGAACGCAAGCTTCCCTGATGATATTCCTCACCATCCAGTTACCGACCTCTTTATAGCGAGGTTTCTGGCAGACCTCATTCAGTTTTCTGAACTCTTTAAGCAAAGACACCCTTTTCTCCTTTCCTGACCACAAGGGACAAGGTAAACAATGACAAAAAGTAAATAAAATACGAAATGCTCGTGGCGACTGCCACGCCTTTTATGCCAAAACCCATTTTCACGAACACGATATTCAACATAAGGTTTATAAGCACCGTCGTCACGCATACATATAAAGCGAACATCTGCTTGTTTATTGTAATAAGAAAATGATTACAGAATTTTGATAAAGAAAGAAAATACATGCCGCAAATGAAGATCTTCATCGCCGTGATCCCGGCGATATACTTGGGAGTAAACATCCTTATCAAGTAAGGCGCGAAAACCACTCCCGCCGCCACTAGGACTATAAGCGGAAGCCATAATAATTTAAGTATCTTTATCATCACGTTAAATACTTCTTCTTTGCTGTCGTTCCTTCCGTATATCTCCTGAAAACGCGGATACAGGACAATGCCCACCATGTTGGCGATGTTAAACACCGCGTTCCCCATCATAATGGCGATACTGTATAGACCCAGCTCCCTGGCGCCGAGCATTCTAAGTATGACTATCCTGTCGACATTCGTTAGATTCACGAACATGACCCCCAGGAGGACCAGAGGAACACCGATCTTCACCAGGTGCTTCAATTCTTTTCCGTCCATGGCGAGCTTAAAACTCTCCCTCGATATGGAGACCAGCATCGCAATGCTCAGCGCAAAGACAAGAATATGAGCCGCGTAAAGGCCGAAAAGCTTGAAATTGCGCACGATGACTAATATAAGAGCCAGGTTAACGAGGGAATTAATAACCTTGACCAGGGATTCGGCGAAGAATTTCTTTTTCGCCCGCAGGATAGTGACGATGTAGCTTTCCAGTCTTTCCAGGACGACGATAACCCCTATGGCGATCATACCCCAGAAAAGGTAATTGTTTATGTGCGTTCTTCTGATCAAAGCAAACGCGATACATCCGGCGCCGAGCAGGGAGATCATCATCACGCTGAACGTGAACCCGACATTTTTCAAAAGCTCCGACTTTGCCTCATCCTTTTTCCCGCGAAAATAAGCTATCTCCCTGGCTGCCGAACGGGAAACGCCGAGGTTCGTGTAACTCGCGTAAGTCTTAATGATGTTCAGACCCTGCCATATACCCATGTAGTAAGGCGTGAGAAAAACGCGGAGCAAAAATCCGCCCAGCATTCCCAGGGCCTGGGAAATATAGTTCCCGGAACTGTAAATGAAAAGATCCTTTAATATTCTCTTTTTATCCATTTAAGATCAAGCAGGTAAATTCTTAGCCTTCCCCCATTTAATTTTTTCCCAGACGCGTTCATGCAAATAATAAAACAGCATCTTGGCAATAACCTCGGCGAGTCCTATTTCAAGCGTAATAATGATCTTTCGGGTAAACAGATAAACGATCGTCATCGTGGTCAGCGTCGCCACCACCCGCCATGATACTGTTTTTCCTATGCTTCGTTTTCGTGAATCTTTCATTTAAACGGTCACCCCCCCCATACCGATCAATCCGTCTATGATACTGACGATCCGGCTCGTGGCCTTTCCGTCAGCCCCTTCTACCAGATCTTCTAAAACCTTCCTTCTTCCTTCTTTAAAATGTTCAGCGTTATAACCGCTAAGCATCTCTTTTATTGCCCCTTTCAGGTCCACGTGGTCATACACGCCCTTTACGGCACCCCACTTTTCGAACGGATAAAGGGAATCTTCGCGCCTGTAATTAAGAAGTATCACGGGCATATCAAGAACTATCGCTTCTACCGTCGTAGT
Organism: Candidatus Omnitrophota bacterium; assembly: GCA_049642015.1. Taxonomy (GTDB): domain Bacteria; phylum Omnitrophota; class Gorgyraeia; order Tantalellales; family Tantalellaceae; genus JBAROI01. The sequence goes on from JBAROI010000089.1 coordinate 11,640, forward strand.
CGAAGCGGGCGTCACCAAAAGGTCCGCGGCATTAAGAAGCGAATACATGTTATAATCCTGGACTACGGTAAACGGCTTGTCATATCCCTCACGCATTATAATATTCCTGTTATAATCACCGCTTGAATCGTTATGGTGCATCTTGACTATTAAATGAACGCCATCGAGATCTTTAAGCGTTCGGATAACGGAAACGAGCATATTCTCGTACTTGATCCTGTCAATATGAATACCTACCATCCCTCCCTTGGCGCCCCGCTTGAAGGGGCGGCTGGGAAAAAGCACGATCCTGGTTTTCTCCCCGATCCCGAAATCCTTCCTGACCCTGAGTGAGTCTCCATGCTTATCACGTTTCGGCAAGACGTCAAGGATGGGGCACCCCGTAGGCACCAGCGCGTCAACCGGGATGCGTCCCGCCGAAGCAAAATATCTCTTAAGACAGTTGCCCCATACCGCCTTTTTAGTGGTCACCAATGAAGACGTATGGAAATAACCGTAAAGGCCGTGAAGGAGTTCCAGACTCTTCACGCCGGCCTGGTTCATGCACAAAATAAGAGGCCTGGCGAACTGCTTGAGGTCCTCGTCTATCACAAGGAAATCCAGCTTTTCGTCCTTTATGAATCTTTTGAACCTGATAACTTCTTCAAGCATTCCCGGCATGAACTTTCTGAAGGCGTAATCAATGCGCCCTTTAATTGCCGGAAAAAAGTTTATCCCCTCAAAGCTGAAAAATTCCTCCACTTGACTGTTTTCCAAAAGCAGCCGGCGGTTCTCTTCCAGTTTCGACTTATGATCAGAAAGAACCTTCCTTTCGTTCCTGACCCTGTAATCAGATTCTATCCTGTACGGGATACCCCTTTTCAGCATGTCAAAAACCATACGCGGAGCCAGTCTTTTCTGAAAATAAACGGTGTCGTAAAGGCCTCTCCTCTTCACTTCGTCCAGTATAGGAAATATAAGACGGGGAGCGCCGACCATAGCCACGCGTTTTTTTCCTTTATCGCGGAAGTTTACGAAAAAGTTGAAGAGATGCCGTAACGGACTTACAAGCAGGCACACGATATCCTTAAGGTCTACTATCGGTTCCCTTTTCGCCTTTTCTTTTGGGGACAGGTTTTCGATCTCCGTAACGCGTATATCCAGCTCTCCTTTAAGGCAATGAATTATATCGTTCGTCACCTTATCCCAGCTCTGCGGGACGATATCCTTTATCTCGGCGGTATCCGCGTTATGTTTTACAAGAATTACCTCACTGCACCCTTCCTCCGTGATGATCTTCTTCAGCAACCTGAGATACTTCAGCGACGTTATCACCGCCCTGGTAAAAAAGTGCTCCATAACAAACCCCATGTTGACGCCTTCGTAAGTCAAAAGGGGCTCCGCCTCCTTTAAACCGAACCAGCGGCTGGCGTACCTGAACCCTTCTTTGTTTATTCCCTCAAATACTTTTCCATCAAAATAATCCGCTTCGTTTTTATGGACCAGTCCTTCATAGCCCGGATAATCAAAATCCAGATCAGAGTTCAAATTGACTACGATATGCTCCTCTAGCGCATCTTTATGTCTGTCGAGATACGCTAAAGCGCTTTTGTAGTCGCCGGCATTCTCAAGAAATATTATTTTTTTCATAGGTTCATCTGACCTTTTTTCCTTGTATATGCGCGTTGATCTCTACGAGCTCCGGCCTGGAATCCAGAAGCCGGATAACGTCGCCTATGCCAAAAACGCCTTTATCGGGATACAGCGCGCCGAATATTTCTCTCATAAGAACCAGGTCCTCTTCGTTGTCGACCACCAGTCTTAGATCGGGTCTGCTTAAGCTTTCAGGAACATCGAGATACCTCAGCTTATATTTCTCCGGATGTTCGTAGATGTAGAGCGAAACGTGCTCCCTGTAAACAGGGTCATCACCCGTCAGGACGTGTATTTCTTCCAACGCCTCGCGGGAAAACACCTGCGTGACCAGTCCTCTGGGAAGCCGGCACTTAAGACCGCTTGTCACGTAATCGTACCCGCCCTCGAGATAGAGAGAGACGACCTCATCGACCACATCCGGGTCGGTCAGGGGGCAATCGCCCGTTATTTCCACAATAAGATCCACGTCAAATTCCTTTACCGCGCTTGTCACCCTTCCCAGCACGTCTTCGGAACTTCCCCTGTAACACCCAACGCCTAGTTTCTTTGTCAGGTCCTCTATTGCCTGGTCTTCTTCCTTGACCGTGGTCGCGACCACTATGCCGTCCAGCGTCTTTGCCGCCTTTAAGCGTTCTATTAAAAGTTCGAGCATGGGTTTGCCGGCTATTTCAGCAAGAGTTTTCCCGGGCCTTCTTGTCGAACCCATTCTTGCTTCTATGATCGCAACTTTCCTCATGCCAGACTCCTTTTATTTCTCCCCTATTACCCTGTCAATTAATTTCAATAAATTTTCCGCCGCGTTCGGGTGATGCAGATACTTGTCCTGCTTCCCTTCTGCCGGCTTCCCCGCTTTTTTATCCAGTATCACCCTGGCCAGAACCGGCTCCAGGTCCTCCTGCCTGTACACGCCTTCCGTTAAACCGAGATCGTTGGTAAAAAGATAATCTTTCTTGATCAGGTCAGGCTGTATGCTTATAACGGGTTTCCTCGCGAACATCGCTTCGACCATAAAAACGGAAGTTATCCCGGTGACGATATCCGCTGAAAAGATCAATTGCCTCGGGTCAGCTTCCTGGTTCACAAAAACAGGGAAATCGCACTCCCTGGTCATGTTGTAATCGTTCAGGTCTTCCTTGGGATGCAATTTTATGAACAGCGAGAACTTCACCCCGGTCTTCTTCTTTATGCCGTTAAGGGCGCCTATCAGGACGTCCCTGGAAACCTTCTCGGTAAAACCCAGAAAATCATCCTTACCCGGACCGGCGCCCCGGTATTTCTCTATCGGCTGCGACGCAAAAACAACGAACAGATCGTCCTTATCCACGCCGAGGGAACCAAGAAAACGTTTCCTGTCCTCAGTTGTAAAATTGTCATAATCGTCTTTTATGCTGTCAAAATACGGCTGTCCGGTAACGATAAGTTTCTCTTCACTAAAACCTTCCCTTACCATTTCTTCTTTCGCGAAATCATCCATGATCGCGATGAAATCCGGCGCGTACTTCAACCTGCCGGTTCCATCGGTGCCGCTGAACCTCTGCCAGTAATTACTCCAGTAATCCAGTACCGCCAGGGTCCTGATGTTCTTCTCTTTTGCCAGGAGCGTAAGGTCTTTTTCCAGGGAATCCCCGACAACGCTTGTCCCCAAGATTAAAAGGGAGGGTTTTTCCCGGTCTAAAAAAGCGGAAAGCTGCCCGGCTTCAGCGCTTTCCATGCCGAGCTCCTCAAAGGTTGTGAACGAGATGCCCTTATTCCTGAAAACCTCTTGAGAATACCTGTAACCTATGACCAGGAGATCATAAGTTCCCCTCTTCTCTAACTCAATAATAGCCGGAGCGATCGCGCACGCCGCCCCGGGATCCTGGCAAACCGCTATGATCTTTTTTTCCATTTTTTTGATCTTTTCTTTACCATATCCTTATTATCCAGCACTTTTCTTACCGCCTTGACAAAGCGGTCCACATGCTTCCTGGACAGGGGATCCCTGCATATCGTAGTCGTTACGAGTTCACTGGAATAGAGCCGTTCGGTCACGGGACATATCCCCTTGTCGTACTTCGCTCTACCTTTATATAACGAACACGTAAATGGGCATCCCTTATCGCCGTAAGCTATCCCGTTCCTGTAAACGGGGCTGTAATACAGCGGGGCATTGTACCCGTTGTTTACCGGTAGTCCTTCGCGGCGCAGCGCCTCAACGAACACGTCTCTTTTCAGTCCTATTCTCTTTTCGTCGTACCTGAACGGATACGCGTAGAAAACACCTTTCATGTTCGGAGGAAGCACGGTCGGTGTTATTCCTTCAAATTCACTGAGCCCCCGGGCCAGGTATCCGGCAAGTTCGACCCTGTGCTTTATAAACCTCTTCATCTTCTTGATCTGTTCAGTCGCGATAGCCGCCTGGAGTTCCGTCAGTTTATAATTCCAGCCGAGTATGTTTACGGTAGACTTATCTGACAATTTGTCACCGCCCAGGACCGCCTCACCGTGATTCCTCACAAGCTGCGCTTTGTAAGCCATCTTTTCATCAGAACAGACCAGGACTCCGCCCTCCCCGCACTGGACTATCTTGTGGCAGTTCAAGCTGAAAATACCAAAATCGCCGAAAGTGCCTATCTTCTTTCCGTTTAAGGTGGCAAGGGGCGCCTGCGAAGCGTCTTCTATGACCTTGAGCTTATGTCTGCGGGCTATTTTCATTATTTCATCTATTCTTGCCGGGAGGCCGAAAAGATGGACCACGATTATGGCCTTTGTCCTCGGCGTGATCTTCTCTTCTATGAGGGAAGGGTCCAGGCCGAAAAATTCGTCTTCTATGTCTGAAAATACGGGGATAGCGTTGTGCATCAGAATAGCGCTTGCCGTTGCCGACATCGTAAAAGGAGAAACTATGACCTCGTCTCCCGGGCCGATATCAAGAGCAGCTACGGCCATGTGGAGCGCCGCGGTCGCGGAATTATTGGAGATCGCATACGGCACACCGAACATCCTGCTGAACTTCTTTTCAAAACTTAAAACTTCCTTTCCGCCGAGAAAATACTCGCCTTTCCTCGCGACGAACGATCCGAGGACACCGCTGTCCATGACCCTCATGACCGCCTTCTTCTCTTCCTCGCCTATAGTGTTATAAGGGGGCAGGCCCTTTTTAAATACGGGCTCTCCTCCCAGGATCGCAGGTAAATTCTTGTTCATATCGCCTTCCCTTTATTTTTTATTTTCACTTTTCTGCCGTTACCGGCGGATGATTCCTTTATCGCATCTATTATCCGTGAAACCATAATGCCGTCCCTCGTCGGGTCTTTTTTCTTTCTTTTTCCGCGTACGATAGAGATCAAGTCGTCGATCACCGGTACCATGCCCATTTTGGTGCAATCTTTCTTTTTGCTGTGGTCTTCCAGTATCCTGAAATCCGGGAAATGCTTGCTGCCGGTCACCTTCCTGACAACAATGGTCCGCCCGGAATCCGTGATGGTGACCCTTACCTTCTCAAAGAACACGTCTATTTCAAAAACGCTGTAATCCAGCGAACTCATCGGCTGGATAAGGCACTCGAAACCTCTTTTGAAACGCAGCTTACTGCTGATATCCCGGTACTCCCCCTTCCCCGCGGTCACTTCCGAGTCATAAACATGATCGACGGGTCCGAAAAGATACAGCAAAAGGTCCAGCAGATGCGAACCGTTATTCACCAGTCCCCTTGTATACAAGCAATGCACCTTTCTTACCTTACCCGCCTTCCCGTCTTCTATGAACCTCTTTAATTTTCTATATTCGGGGTGATATCGCCTTAAATAATTGACGGTAAGCGAAATATCCTTATCCCTGCATAGCTTCTCGATCCTCTCGACGTCGCGTGCAGTCCTGGTCAGCGGTTTCTCGCAAAGAATATGTTTTACCCCCGCCAAAGCCGCTTCTTTTATCGCGCTGTAATGATTATCGGGCGGCGTGCATATGCTGAGCAAGTCCACCTTTTCATCCTTGAGCATTTTCCGGAAATCCGTATAGCTGGAAGGTATTTTATAAAATTCACAGAACCTGGACGCCTGCTTTCTGTCGCTGTCGCAGGCTGCGACTATATTGACATCGGAAAAATACCTGTAAGCCGGGAGATGCGTAAAAATATCGGCTTTCCCTTTTGCAAAGCCCGGAAAACCCGCTATCTTTCCGCATCCCAAGATCGCAACTGATACAACTTTTTCTGGATTTTTCGCCATAATCATACCTCAAGAAAGATCACGTTTTTTTACAGCCGGAGCTCCCGCCACCAGCGAATGCGCGTCCACGTCTTTAGTCACCACGCTGCCGGCTGCCACAATTGAAAATTTCTCGACATTCACGTCCTTCAGGACCGTAGCGCCCGTGCAGATCCACGCGTTTTCACCGACCCTTATCCTGCCCTTGCGCGTTTCCGCCTGGAAAGATATCCCCTTTGTCTGCGGATCAAGTCCATGATAGCGTCCGATCATATTCACTTGAAACCCGAAAACCGCCTTATCGCCTATTGCGACATCGTTACCCCCGAGCATGCATCCCCTGGATATCCACACCTTATCGCCTATGGTCACGTTTCCGGAGCTGCTCAGGAAAGCATTTTCACCGATCTTGACGCCTTTCCCGACACGTAATTGTGCCCCTTCTTCCCCGGCAGCCTGAACCCGGGCTGCCCGCTCAATAAGGCACGAGTCTCCCACGTGTATCTCGCCGCCATCAGTGCTGATAAATTCGGCGCCGGGCTTTACGACCACGTCTTCTCCCAGGGTGATGTAATTCCCGCCTTCCACTTTGACCGGTCCTTCAAAAACCGTTCTCCGGCCTACACGCTTAAACCTGAAACGGTAATACATCGTGAAGATCAGCTTTTTCAGTCTGAAGAGAAATGCTTCAAGGAGCCCAAAAAATCCGTCATTTTTGAAGATAGAAACTATTTTATTGATCATGTCCGCCTCTTTTGTTTAGAATGAAGTCTTTTTCGTTCCTGATGCCGGAAAAATCTTTATCTGTCATGCAAAAATAATGCGCGTCGTGCAACTGGTCCTGATGGGTATAAGTTCCTTTAACCACCTTTTCAAGCTTGAATCCCGCCTTTTCATATAAACGCCTGGCCCTGTCATTAAGGCTCCTTGCCCCGGCAACAAATTCTTTCAGCGAAAGCCCGTCAAAAGCGAACTCCATAAGCAGATACAGGGCTTCGGCGCCGTAACCCTTGCCCCAACACCTTTTCTCGCCTATCATAATGCCCATATCGGTCCTTTTGCGCTGCCAGTCAACGGGACCGAGCCGTATATTGCCTATGTGATCACCATCCTTTGTCTCGATCGCAAAAAGAAAATTGCCGTCACTCTTCTTTATGGTTTGATAATATTTGTGCAGGCCCTCCATCGTCATGGATCTTCCCTCGGAATTAAGATGCCTGGTGACTTCGCCGTCATTCATCCATTTAAGGTACCTGTCGGTTATATGCTGCTCCGCAAAAGGTACCAACCGGATCCGTGGACCGTTTAAAACCGTATAGAGACTTTCTTTATTTTTCATATATGAACTCCAGTTTTGCAGCGGCTGTGTTGGAATTCTCAACTGCCTCGGCAACGCTTTTCCCGCTTGCAATGACGTAAAAGAACCTGTCCAGGCCGTTATCCAGAGGCCTTACAGTCTTGTCTCTCCCGAAAAAACCTGCCCCTATGACTCCCCGGGAATCCCTCGCCTCTTCCAGGTTCTTGACGTCGAGGACCTTGCCGGGCTTAAGTTCCCCGTCTTCACCGTTTATACCGTTCAGGAATTTTATGGTTAAAAAGTCCTTCTTCTCCGGCAGTTTGTAATCCTCGGCGCGATCGACTTTGCCCAGAGATATATCAAGCTGAAACTTGACCAGGTCAAACCCTTGCGTCACCTCAAATAGTTTGTACAAAAGTCCACCCGGCATCCTTTCGGCGTATTCTATAAGAACTACTTCGTCGCCGCTTACCATGAACTGGGGATAAATGATCGCGCTATCCAGCTCAAAAAGGGCTATCAGTTCTTCGCATATTTTATGTATCTTGCCCCTTGCCCGTTCACTTACTTCCCCGGGATATGTGTGCCTTACGGCCACGCCAAAAGCGGTCTTGCTGAGAACGCGCCTGGAAATGGAGATGGCCGCGATCTCGCCTTTCAAGATAGCTGCTGCGCAATGAAATTCATTGCCGGGAAAGAACTCCTCGGCTATGAGGGACTTTTCGCTTGAGTAATCCATCGCGTATGAAAAGCCGCTCTTTATCCCGTCCGGCGAATCTATCCTGCTGACTCCCCTCTGTCCGCTGCTGTCTTTCGGTTTTAATACGATAGGACCGTTAACTTTTTCCATGAAGACGCGGGCGTCCTCTACTTTCGTAACGCACGTGTAATCCAGGTGGTTCAGCTCGGCCTTTTTAAAAAGTTCCCTCATTTTCCGCTTGTCGATCGTGGCTTCCAGGCTTGATCTCGAAAAAGAAGACAGGCCCATCGCCCTGGATATGTAATCGATCGGTTCATGCCCCCATTCAGTGATCATTGACGTAGCGGCTTTGATCTTTTCTTTTCGGGCTATATCCAAAAGCGTGTCTTTTTCCGTCGCGCTGACCATATAATGCTTATCCGCTATACTGAAACATTCAGCTTCGGGATCGGTATCGACAGCGATCGTGTAATACCCCGACTCTTTCGCTTTAAGATAAAGCGGTTTCTGTTCGGGCGATGCCCCGAATATCATTATACCGGTCTTATTTTCCATGATCATCACACTTAGTAAAATATCCGTCCTTAAAAACGGGCACTATGTCCGTGTGGTTCATCTTTAAACACAGTTCCACGTCGTCTTCGTACCCGAGCTTACACAAATTCGATCCTGATTCCGAACCACGATACGCATCTAATAAGGAATCGGATGTTTTTTCCATCCTTACCTTTCCTTCAAGGTAATCTTTAATGTAAAGGGCCGTTTCTTCGTCCTCCGGAGCCGGCTCCCCTCTCCTTCCTGCCGGAATAAGAAAAACATTCTTGAACCGTCCCGAGGACGCGATGTCTTTTACCCCTTCCAGGTTAAGCAAAGAACCGACCATTTTAAAGCAATCGTATTTTTTGTAGCGTTCAAAAATTTCCGTAAAATTCGTGGTTGTCACGACTGCCGTCTTTCCCTTGATCTTTTCCCTGTCGGCGATTATCTCTGCGGGCGAATTACCGTAATCGCAGAAATCAAGTTTCTCTCCTCCTCTTTCGCCTGCGAAGATAACATTATCTTCCTTCTTTTCCTCCCTCATCTTTCTGGCTTCATCCACACCCGACACGGGAATGACCTTCGCGACTCCGGAATGAAGCAACGCAATAATGGTGTTGCTCGTGCGGAGCGCGTCGATAAACACCAGCGCGTCTTCCCCGGATCTACCGATATCCGGACTTAAAGACGCGCTACCAGTGCTCTCTATGTGGATCTCTGTCTTTTTCATTTCAGGCAAATGCACCTATTTTAGATCCTGCGTATGTATACCGCACTCGCCACCGCACTTCGACGTCCCCTTCCAGCGACCGTCCCTTTCCAGCTCTCCGCCGGGATTGGAGCACGGTGAGCAACCGAGCGAACGGTAACCTTGCAAGTAAAGCGGGTGCACGGGTATCTTATTAACGGCCATATATTTCCATATGTCGACTTCCGTCCACGTCAATATCGGGTTCAGTTTAACAAGACCGCCCTTGAACTCTATTTCCTCGTAGTCCGTCCTTGTCCTTCCCTCCGTACTCCTGAGGCCGCATATCCAGCAATCCATGTCCTTTACGGCTTCCTTGGTGGGTTCGACCTTCAGCAAGCGACAGCATTCGTCAGGATCAGTCTTGTACAGTTCTTCCGGGATCTCGACGTCGGAAGAATACTCTTTGAGGTTCAAGTTCCACTCTTTGATGAGCATGTCCTTGTACTCAAACGTCTCTTTCGGTTTGAAACGCGTCATGACCGCAAAAACGGGTATGTCCTCTTTTACGGTCTGGGCGAGATGCACCACGACGGCGCTGTCTTTCCCGAAACTGCATGCCACGCCTATCTTCGGGTACTTCTCGACGGCATCCCTCACTAGATCCAGTGAGTGTGCGATCTTCTCATTTAACATTTTTTCCTCCTCTTTTTTTCTTTTTTTGCGAAATATTGAACGTGTCTCCTCTTAGGCCCAGACGCAAAGTCTCCAGGGGGATCACTTCCTCAAGCGGAATGTTCCCGAGGTTCACGTTCGAGCCGAACCTTTTGATAAACCACACCTGCTGCGGTTTTTTAGGCGCTTCGAATATGATCTTCTTGTAGGGTATCTCCATATCGATCTCGTCAATAAGGCCTTCCCTTATTTCACCGGTCGGTCTGAAAATACCGGTAGTGCCGGACTCCCTTGCTTCGGTTATTATTTTCCAGGACCCGGCCTCGAGTTCGCTCTTTATGAACTTCACCCATAGGGCCGGGGGATAGATCTTATCGGCATCCTTGCTTCCGACCTCGGAAAGTACGGTGAAATCCCTGGAGAGCTGTTTTATAAGCCGGCATTTTTCCTTTTGTGTTATTTCAACTACGCCGTTTGAGAGTTCCACGTATTTGATGCCGTATTTTTTCAGCATTTTCACGTACTGGGGAAGACGCCCCTGGGCCAGCGCCAACTCCAGAAGAGTTCCCCCAAAATACACAGGGATCTTATGGTTCTCGTAAACCTTTATCTTTTCCTCCAGGTTTCTGGTGATGTACCCTGTCCCCCATCCCAGCTTGACTATGTCGATATAGTCCGACGTGATGTCCAGTATACCTTCCAGTTCGCTCACGCTCGCCCCTTTATCCAGAACGTGCGTCAAGCCGTATTGTCTTTTCTTTTTCGGCCTTGAGGGCAGCTTTAAAAAATCGGCTATCTCCATATCTCTTCTCCTTTTTAAAAGTGTCAGCGCAGCAGAATATCTGCCACTCTTTCTGCGCCCTTACCATCCATTAGTTTCATTCCCGCGGATATCATATCTCTTCTTTTTCTATAATCATTTATCGTATCTGCTATTTTTCTTTTGCTTGCCGGATAAACGCCCTTCTTTCCGTCGATCGCAACTAGCAAAACAGAACCCTTCCGCTCAAGAGAGAGTACGTTCCGCTTCTGCTCTTTAACGGCAGGCAGGCCCAACACGGCGCAACCCGACGCTATCGCCTTGTAAAGGATCGTCCCTCCCGTGCAAATGGCAATATCCGCCCTGCTTAATCTTTTTGCCAGCTCTTTTTCGCTCAAATTGACGAAACAGGAAAACCTCTTCTTCTCTCCGTAAAGCTTCTTCATCTTTGCGGCGATGTCCTTCTGGAACAAAGTGAAGTATATCTCCAGATCCATATCAAATCGTTCCAGTAAAAAATGGACCAGTTTATTAAAAACCTCAAAACTGACTCCGCTCAGGCAGACGGCTGCCCTCTTTGTCTTCTTTCCGGGGCTCTTCCTTTTTCCGCCCGTATAAGACCTGTCCATAATATAATAATCTTCGCCGAGATACCGTTTCGTCCCCGGCCGGAGCCTGTATTTCAATTTCTTCGCGAAACTGTTCCCGTTCACCACATAATCCACATCCGGAAAAGAGATATAGTTCCTGTCGTCAAGCATCATCATTTTCGCGCCGGAGGACGCGATCCCCTTCAGGTACGCGGCATCCAGGGCATAAGAATCAAAAACTATCCTTGAAGAGTTCCGCCGTTTTATGATGCGGGCAATCCTTTCCGCCTCGGCTTTAAGGCCGATATTTCCCGGGACTACTATAAAATCCACTTTTTCATCACGCATCAGCTGCCTTGCGCCTTTACCGGGGGTTTTAATGATCACTTCCGGTTTAAGCCTGCGCCTTTTCAGCTCCCTGCATAACGCAAGGCATCTTTTTATGTGCCCGAGCCCTATTTTGCTATCGGCATCGGCACGTACTAAAATATTTTTATCAGCCTTCGAACCCTGCATTAACCCTTCCTATCTTTCCGTGATCTTCTTTAATCTTTTATGAGCGTGTTTTTTCACTTTATCGTATAAACTCGTGCCGTGAGCGTCTATGGCCACTATCAAAGGTCCGAAATCCTTTACCTTGAACTTCCAAAGACACTCGGGCATCAGGTCTTCCCAGTGCACTTCCTCTATATCTTCTATCTGCGTGGTTTCCAGCGCCGCTGCCCCTCCCGTTATGGCCAGGTAGCAGCCGCCGTATTTCTTCATTGCCTCCACGCTGTCCTGTAAAAGGCCTGCCTTCCCGATGATCGCTTTCGCGTCGTACTGCTTCAGGAGGCCGCCGGTAAAACGGTTCATCCTCGTGCTCGTCGTCGTCCCTATGCATACCTTATGGAACTTTTTTCCGACTTTTTTTACGCCGGGCGCGGTATGTAAAAGCGCTCCGCCCTTAAGGTCTAAGGGCGGGGTGACCTTTTTGTCGAATATCCTCATAAGAGAAGCGTCGCGTATGCCTATAATGATCCCGTTTATAAAAACCTCGTCCCCCGCTTTTAGCTTGCGCATTACGTTCTTATCGGTAACCGGAAAATCTATAGTCCATTTCATCGTCTATTCAACCTCGATCCTGTACTTACCCGTTTTTTTGATCACACACTTTGATCTCCGCGCTGCCCAGCACTGCATATTAACGGCAACGGGATTCAGGGTTATGTGCGTGTCCGCTTTTTCTATGTTCACCGCTAACGCGGTCGATCTGCCTCCAAGGCCCATCGGGCCTATCCCGAGGCTATTTATGGATTCAAGCAATTCTTTTTCAAGCGCGCGTATGCTTTTTTCGGGGTTCCTCTCTTTTATATTCCTCGTGGCGGCTTTCTTGGCCAATAGCATGCAAAGATCCGAGGTCCCTCCTATGCCTACGCCGACTACCGTCGGAGGACAGGGATTCGCCCCGGCTTCAAAAACAGATTCCAGGACGAACTTTTTGACCGCCTCGATACCGTCGGCAGGAGTGAACATCTTCAAAAAACTCATATTTTCAGATCCCGAACCTTTAGGAATAAATGTGATCTCAACACTGTCATCGGCGTCGTTCTGCTCAAAATGTATGACCGGTAAGCCCTTACCTGTATTTGTATGCGTTCTTTTTCTCGTCACCGTATCAAGTGAATTCGACCTTATCGGATAAGACAGGGTTATGTCCTTCACACCCTTTCTTATACTTTTTTCAATCTCTTTAAGGCTCAAGGGGAATTTCTTCCCGACCCTGACGAAAAGCACCGGAAGCCCGGTATCCTGGCACACGAACATATCGTTCTCTTCAGCTATATCGACGTTACGTATTATCGTCTGCAGGATCCGCCTCGGGGTCTTTCCCTTCTCGCCCCGGTACGCCCTGAGCAAGCCTGCCTTGATGTCCGCGGGCAATATCTTAAGGGCCCTGATGTAGGCTTCGCCTACCGCTGAACTGACTGCATCTTTTATTTTTTTCATCTTTCCTTCCCTGACGCTATTCTACCGGCTTTTCTTCCAAAATATATGATGTCCAGAAGAGAATTACCCATAAGCCTGCCGGTGCCATGAATACCGCCGGCTACTTCACCGCAGGCGTATAGTCCTCTTACGCTTGTCCCGGTATTCCTGTTGATCCGGATACCGCCGTTCTGATAATGCAAAGTCGGAAATATCCACAAAAGCTTTTTTGAAAGATCTATTCCATGCTTCCGGCAATTACCGGCAAGTTTTGGAAATTTCTTCTTTATTAGATCCATGCCGTATTCATTTATAACCGGCCTCAGGTCAAGCTTGAACCCGGGTCCGGCCGGAGTGTTAAAAGCTTCTCCGTCCTTTGCCGACCTCATCATTTTAGAAGAAAGCGCCTTTCTGTTCTTATTCGGATCAAACTCTACTCTCCCTTTCCTGCCCGTAATAACCGCGCCAAAGGACAGCACCGTCTCCGGTATCGGTTTTCCCCTTAAAGCTTCCGGAAAGAGATACCCCAGGGGGTGATATTGATAAGAATAGGGATTTTTTCTTTTCGCGCCCAAACGCGCGGCCATCTTCTCGATCTCACCCGTGGCGTCACCGCAATTAGTGCTGAAAACATTCCTCGATGACGCCTCGCTGAAAGAACTTCCGCCGCTGCACAAGATCACCTTATCGGCGAGGAGGGCCTGCTCTTTCCCGTCATCGTAACGTATCTCGAACTTCCGCCCTTTTCTTTTTATATCCGTCACCAGGCTGTTCTCCAGCAGCTTAACGGACGTTTTCTTCAGTCTATCTTTTAAACTTTTTATAATTACGGCGCCTGTTTTGTCTCCACAGGACAGAAGGCGCTCTTTCGTTGAGCCCAGGGACTTTTTCAGCATGTACCGGCCCGTTTTGTCCCTGTCAAAAAGGACGTCCTGCTTTTCAAGCCATTTTATCGTAGAAGCGGCTCCGGTCACCATCTCTTTGACCAGCGCGGGGCTGTTTTGAAAACTACCGCAGCGCATAGTATCCTCAAAATGTATAGCCGGGCTGTCTTCCTCGCCTAAAGACGCGGCTATGCCTCCCTGAGCCAGAGCAGTGTTAGAGGACCCCAGGGTCGACTTGGTTATCAAAACAACTCCATCGGTAAGCCCCGAGGCCTCCAGGGCGGCCGAAAGGCCCGCCCCGCCGCTGCCTATTATCGCAATTTTAAAAGCTTCTTTCTTCATCTTACAGTAAATATGGGATAGATAGGGTCGGACTCTAACAGCTCTTCGTAAGCGACCCCGCTGTTCCCATTGTCTTTTGCCTTTCTTATCTTTTCAAACGCCTTATCTGTCGCTTCTACCGTGCGGTTTATATCCTCATCCGAATGTGAATAAGAGAGGTTTGAAGCGCCGAACGTAAGGATGCCGTTCGCTATCATCTCTTGCTGGTACAGGGATTTTACCCACTGCGGACCGTCCGGCTCTATCTCGTTGAATTTAAGCCCGGCGTGAGCGTCAAGCCCCCTGTAGCACATCATGTCGGATAGGCCGTGTTTTTCGATGAGCTTTCCGATCTCGGCCTTTATCCTTTTGCCTTTTTCGGCTATGTGCCGGATAACGGGCTTTTTTCTGAATTCCTCTAACGTCGCCTTCGCGGCGGCAAGCGACAGCGTTTCGCCGCCGAAGGTAAAGGAATAAAACACGTCGTCAAAGAGTTTCATGATCTCTTTTTTACCTACCACCGCGGAAAGAGGCATACCGTTCGCTATCGCTTTGCCGAAAGTTGCCATATCCACGTCGATACCGTAAAGCTCGTGCGCGCCCCCGGGGGCGATACGGAAACCGTTTATTATCTCGTCAAATATCAATAGGCTTCCGTTCTTCCTGCTCAGGTCCCTGACCTTTTTCAAAAACCCGTCCTGCGGCTCGTCGAAGCATATTCCTTCCATTATCACAACCGCGATCTCGTTGGCGTTCTCCGAAAATATCTTCTCCAGAGACTCGATGTCGTTGTAAGAAAACTTGTAAGAGAGGTCTTTGTTGAAGGATGGGACGCCGCTGTCCCTGGTAGTCAATGCTATGTACCAGTCGTGCCATCCGTGATATCCGCAAACGGCTACTTTGTCCCTTCCCGTATAAGCGCGGGCGACCCTGATGGCTCCTGTCGTTGCATCAGATCCGTTCTTTCCATAACGCACCATTTCAGCGCAGGGGATCAAGTCAACAAGCATCTCGGCCACTTCAAGTTCCAGCGAGTGCGGAAGAGAGAAAGAGATCCCCTTCTTTATCTGCTCTTTTATTGCCTCGTCGACTGCCGGATAAGCATATCCCAGTATCACCGGACCCAGGGCGAGAATATGATCAATATATTCGTTGCCGTCCACGTCCCACACGCGGCTGCCGCTGCCACGATCCAGAAAAACAGGAGCAACGTTCTGCACGAACTGCGACGGGGACTTGGAAAACGTCTGGCTGCACGAAGGTATTAATTTTTCAGCTTTTTTACGCATGTGCAGCGAATTAGTGATGTCTTTTTTTCTCTTCATTTCTTCCCTCCGGGGATATTAACTGCACGGCCTCTTGCGGATGACGTCTTGGCCGCTTCGGCCACTTTCAGAGCCTGTTTCGCAGTATGTATGTCGGTTATCGCCCTTTCTTTGCCTTTCAGGACATTGATAAAATGCTTCATCTCGTTTATGAACATATTGTTCGAATCGTAATTTTTCTTCACATTATTAAACTTCCGCCATTTTTTTGTTCCGGCATCGTAAAGATCTAATTTGCCGTCCCGGTCGCTGTATTCTATACACCCTCGGTTTCCATAAAAGAAATAAACCCTTGACCATGGTTGCTGAATATAATCAACGTGGATGCCGCCGGTTATTCCTCCCTTTAGCTCGACGATCGTATCCGCGACGTCTTCGGTATCGATCTTAAGGTTGCTGCGCTTGCCGCTAAAGCAGGATATTTTCCGTATGTCGCCTAAGAGCCACTGGACATAATCAAACTGGTGCGTGTCAAGGATCACGCCGCCTCCCAGGGACTTTTTCGCGCTGTAGATCCTGCGGTAATCAGCGTCCGGCCTCAGGTCCGGCAGATATCCGCCGCTGGTGGAGCTAAAGGTAAGGACTTTCCCTATCCGTTTCTCGTCCAGAAGTTTTTTAAGGCGCTTGAAACGCGGGTGGAACTTCCAGTTGGATCCTATAAAGGTACACAATTTCTTTCTTCTGACCAGCTTTATAAGCTTATCAACCCCTTCCAGGCTGCCGGAAAGCGGTTTCTCTATAAAAAGGTGTAAGCCCCTTTCAGCCGCTTTTATCGCGGATGAAACATGATATACGGTCGGGTTAGCTATAACGGCAGCGTCATAATTCCCTCTTTCAAGAGCGGTCTGGAGGTCCTTATAAGTTTCTATTCCGAATTCCCTGCTTAGCTTACGCCTTCTTGAATTATCCGGCTCACAGACAGCGACTTTCTGCTTCAGGTAAAGAAGGTTTTTTATGTGCCTCGTGCCTATGGACCCCGCTCCTATTACAAGAAATCTCAAAATATCACCCCTTATCTTCCTTAGAAAATTCCTTATCCGCTTCCAGGGATCTTAAATAACCCTCGTTCCTCCGAATGCCGCTATTGATCTCCAAAAGCTCCGGCTCTCCCTTCAAAAGTCTCATTATGTCTTTATAATGAAAAACCTCTTCGCCTTTAGTCTTACCCAATCGCTTGAAAAGTTCTCTTGCAAAGACCAGATCCCTCTCTTCGTCGACCGTCAGCCTGATCTTTGAATGATCTTCATCGCACGGAATTTTATACTCTCTAAAATTCTTGACAATATAGGGCATTACGTTTTCTCTTTCCGACGGCAGTTTCGCTTCCCGGTAAGCCTTTTCAAGGGCTTTAAAAGAAAATATGCGGGTATCCAGTCCGTCGGGATAGGTGCCTTCCAGGGCCAGCGTGTCGTAATCACCGAGCTCCATATATTTTTCTACTACCGTATCTATAAGCTCGGGGTCTATGAACGGGCAGTCTCCGGTTATCCTTACTACATGGTCCGCGGAAAATTCGGTCGCGGCGTTGTAGTATCTGTCAAGGAGGTCCTCCGGGTGCCCCCTGAAAACGTCCGTTTTCCACTCTTTGCATTTCTCGACCACGATATCGTCCTGCGGCAGAGTTGTTGTAGCTACGACGACTTTATCGATCCTTTTACTTAGCTTTGCCCTGTTAATGGCATGCAGAAGAAGCGGACGTCCGGAGATCTCTTTCATGATCTTCTCCGGTAACCTCGTCGATCCCATCCTGGCCTGGATTATGACTATGACCATAGATCTCCCGCCCTTATCAGTGTATCTTTTTTGATCGTCCTTTTAGCTTTTTTACCCAGGACTTTTCCCAGGTCTTTGGGGGTCAAGCCGCGTCCCTGGCGCACGATCTTTACCGCATCTTTCTTTATGGCCGAGCCCTTCGGGATATCAACCTTCGCGTATATGCTCCGGCGGGCCCTTGCTCTTACTTCTTTTTCCGCTTTTGCGACCCGTTTGACGCCATCCCCCAGGGCCTCCTCTACGTTCCTTATCTGCTTTATCATCTCTTTAAGCTCATCGACCGTTATGGCAAAGTGATGGTCCGGACCCTTTAAATTCCTGTCGAGCGTAATGTGTTTTTCTATGACGTTCGCACCCAGTGCTGCAGCGGCAACGGGAACCTCGATACCTTCGGTGTGATCCGAAAGGCCCACGGGAAGGCCGAACTTCTTGCCGAGCGTCTGCATCGCCTTTATGTTCACGTCCCCGTAACTGGAAGGGTATGCCGCTGTGCAATGAAGGAGGATTATCTTTCTGTTCCTTGCGGCCCTGATAACGTTTACGGACTTCTCCACTTCCTTGATCGTGGCCATGCCTGTAGACAATATTACCGGCTTCTTAAAGCCGGCTACGTTCTTCAGAAGCTGAAAATAATTCATATCTCCTGAAGCTATTTTAAACGCCGGAACTCCTACGCTATTCAAAAGTTTCGCTTTCTCCTCGTCAAAGGGTGTCGACATGAAGATCACATCGCATTTTTTGGCGTAAGTGGAAAGTTTCCTGTGCCATTCGCCCTTAAGCTCAAGCTCTTTTATTTTTTCGTACGCAGGATTCTGCGACCACTTTCCTTTTTCGTCCGGCTTCATCCTGCTTAAAAGACCCTCCGCGCTGAATGACTGGAACTTTACAGCATCCGCCCCGGCTTCCGCCGCCTGGCGTATTAGCTTCTTGGCCTGCATTAGTTTCCCGTCATGGTTCGAGCCTATTTCCGCTATGATAAACGCGGGCTCTCCTTTTCCTATACGTCTATTTCCGATCCTGATCTTATTCATCATCCTTAACGCTCCACTGGCTCCGGTACGACTCTCCAAAATAATCGTCGAAGACCTTCTTGTACTCATCCCCGGTCTTCTTATCGAACCAGGGGGGAGAAATAAAAGTATTCGCGGGTTTCCTGTCCTCGGCGCCCCACTCCTCCAGCGTCGAAGGTTCATTCTTCAGAAAGCCGTTTTCCATCATCTCGTCATAGATGGCCGTCCCCGGATACAGCATGAACCGGGCAACGGTAACGTTGACTTTATCGTAGATCGATCTCATTGTCTTGACCTGCTCTATTGTCAGCTTCAGGTCTTCCACCGTCTCCCCGGGGACCCCGAACATGTACGACAAATGCATCTGGATATCAACCCTTGAACACACTTTCGCGGTCTCTATAAGATGGTCGGGCGACACTCCTTTGCATAATTTATTAAGCATGCGCGGTGAGCCGCTCTCGGCGCCTATAAAAATAGATATGAGCCCTGAATCTACCAATGCCTTGATATCCTCTTCTTTATACCTGGGAAACACGTTCGCCCTTGAATCCGCCTTCCACTTCAGCTTAATACCTCTGTCTATCATTCCCTTCGCTATCGCGACACACCGCTTGGGCATAGCGAAAAAGTTATCATCATAGATATAAAGGTTCTTAAAATCGTATTTATCGGTGAGATACTTGATATCATCCAGCACCATATCTATCTCCACCGCGTCATAACGTTTGCCCATGTAGGTCCTCGAACAGAAAGTGCAGTTGTACAGGCATCCGTATCCCGTGAAATAACAGAAAAGTCTTGTTTTGGGATTTATATATCTCGTGATGTCCACGTACTTTTCATGTGAACAGGCTGAAAGCGCGGGATAAGACGTAGGGGCTTGAGGCGTTTTCTTGAGGGCGCCGTTCTCTTTGTAAACGATCCCCTCAACGGATGACAGGTCCGATCCATCGTAGAGGGCGCGGGCCAGATTAACGATAAGGTTCTCTCCTCTCCCTCTTGCGACGATGTCAACAAGCGGATGCTCGGCCGTCTGCTCGGGGAAAATGGTCGGATGCCATCCGCCCCAGAGTATCGGCAGGGACGGATCAACGTCCCTTACTATCCGCGCTCCCTCCAGCGCGTACGGAAGCTGCGGACCGGTTGTGGCGCTTATACCGAACAGGAGCGCGTCTTTTGTCTCTTTCCTGATAATAGATTCGACGTCCTCTTCTGTCCTTCCGTCGATCAGGACCGGTTCAAAACCATGATGATCCAGGTACGTGGCAAGCGTCAGGACGGGCCAGGGCATCCACTGATATTCCAGGTAATCACAACCTCCGCTGGGATAAAATAATACAACTTTCTTTGTTTTCATATTTTTTACGTTTTCCCGCTTTTACGTTGTTTTTTAAAGGACAGCACACATTTTTTTATGGTATCTGCCACTTTTTTTACTTTCTTATCATCCAGGCCCGGGTAAATAGGTATCGATAGGCATTCTTTATAATATTTTTCCGCGCCGGGGTATTCTGAAAAACTCTTTTTCAGCTTCCCGCTGTTGGCGCGCTTCCTGCTCGGCGCATTTGCGTGCCACTTTTTCAACTTACTGTAATACGGCTGCCTGTAAACGGGTATATAGTGAACCTGGACGCCTATTCCTTCGTTCCTTAAACGGTTGAAAATATACTTCCTGTCTTTACTTAAATTTTCCAGTTTCAGGCGCAGGACAAAAAGGTGCCACGCGTGTCTTTTAGAGTCCTTAAAAGTTCCCGGCAGCTTTATGACATCTTCCAGATCTTGAAAATACCGGTTATAGGCGGATGCGATATGCCTTCTTTTCGCGAGAAAACTGTTTATCTTCTTCAGTTGGCGCTTTCCCAGGGCGCACTGCATATCGGTAATCCTGTAATTAAAACCCAGGTCCCGCATTTCGTAATACCAGGGGCCTTTTTCCTTCTCCATGTCCGGCGTCTTGTAGGTGCCGTGAGACCTCAGCGCCAGCAGCTTTTCGTATAACCTTTTGCTGTTCGTCGTAACGGCTCCGCCTTCACCGGTGGTAATATGTTTTACCGGATGGAAACTGAAAACCGTCATGTCCGAATGCCTGCAGCTTCCCACTTTTATCCATTTGCCGTTATGTTTATATTCCGCGCCCAGGGCGTGACAGGCGTCCTCTATGACCGTCAGGTCATGTTTTTTGGCTATTTTGTGGATCTCGGGCATACCGCACGGCAGGCCCGCGAAATGAACCGGCATGATCGCCTTTGTCTTTTTGTTCATCTTTTTTTCGACCGACTTCGGGTTTAAATTGACCGTTTCGTAGTCAATGTCGGCAAATACCGGCTTTGCGCCCGCGTATAGGACTGAATTGGGCGTGGCAAGAAATGTTATGGGGGTGGTTATGACTTCGTTTCCCTTCCGAAGGCCCGCGGCAAGAGAAGCGATGTGAAGCGCCGCTGTTCCGCTGGAGACCACAACCGCGTATTTTGCGCCGCAATATCTCGCGAGAGCTTCTTCAAACTCCCCGACCTTCGGCCCCTGCGTCATCCAGTCGGACCTCAGAACACCGATGACGTCCTTGATATCGTCTTTACCGATATGCTGTTTGCCGTATGGAATGGGTTTCATGTTACGCATCTTCCCCCGCCATTTTGCGCAATTCTTCCACGGAAAGCCATTCGGAGTTGTTGTCGCTCCTGTAGCCGTCAAAATCAAAGTCCAGCGGCTTTCCTCCGTCTTTTCGTCCCCTATGATCTACGACGTAAGGATACGTGATGAACCTGTCGTCATATTCATACGTATGTATGCCTTCGTCTCTGGGCACCAGCGCTTCGTGCAGCTTTTCGCCCGCCCTTATCCCGGTTACCTCATGCTTACACCCCGGGGCTATGGCTTCAGCGAGATCTACGACTTTCATACTCGGCATCTTCGGAACGAATATTTCTCCTCCGTTCATGTCATGCAGACACTGGAGAACGAAATTGACCCCCTGATCAAGCGTGATCCAGAAGCGCGTCATCCTTTCATCCGTTATCGGGACGGCTCCTCTTTCCCTGCATTCCCTGAAAAACGGGACAACGCTCCCCCTCGAGCCGAACACGTTGCCGTATCTAACGACACTGAATATTGTGTCGTCGGTATAATTGTTCGCCGCGATGATCATCTTTTCCGCGCAGAGCTTGGTCGCGCCGTAGAGGTTGATGGGGTTGGCCGCCTTATCCGTGCTCAGGGCGATCACTTTTTTCACTTTGTTGTCGATAGCCACGTTTATCACGTTCTCAGCCCCGATAACGTTCGTCCTTACGGCCTCAAAAGGATTGTATTCGGCGGTGGGAACGATCTTGAGAGCGGCCGCGTGGACGATAACATCGACACCGTCAAACGCCCTGTGCAGCCTGTCCGTATCCCTTACGTCGCCGATAAAGTATCTGATGTTCTTGGGATTGAACTTCTGCCGCATCTCGTACTGTTTCATCTCGTCGCGGCTGAAGATTATGAGTTTTTCCGGGTTATAGTCCTTTAAAACGATCTCGGTGAATTTCTGGCCGAACGAACCCGTTCCGCCGGTAACAAGCACCACTTTTCCTTCAAATATGTCTTTCATGAGAAACTCCTTTTGTCATTCCCGCCCCGGACAGCTCCCATCCGGGATAGGTCCCATCCGGGATAGGAACTATCCCGGATGGGGATTTATTCGTCTATTCCCTCGTGAAGCCAGTGTCTTCCCTTGTTATAGATCTTGCCGACCCTGTCTTCCAGCTTGGGCGACACGACGCGCAAGAGCTCTTTTCCCATGATCCTGTACTGCTTGCCCACCTTCGCCGTCCTTATGATGCCCTTTTTTATGAGGCGCATCATCGTGCTCTGGCTGACCTTGAGAAGCTCCTGGCATTCTTCTCTCGTATAGACCGCGTTTTCCTTGATCTCCACTAGAAACCTCCTAAATTTTAAGACCAAACTTACTTTTATATTATTATTAGTGATATATTAGGCGTGAATATTAAGAAAATACTACTACACGAGGGACAATATGTCAAGAAGATTAAACGTATGTCATTAATGGTCAGTAATACTCACTGGATTTCGTACAGATAGTACCCATTTTCTGTATAAATGGGCTCTTTTTTCTCTAAAATAGCAGATATAGGTGAGCTGTAATAGGCGGGAGTTTTCAGGCAAAGGACGTGAGTGAAGCCTTCTTCCTTCAGAAAACGGGTCAGCTCCCTTTTCTTAAGGCCTTTTTTGTCATATTTTGTAAATTCTCTAAATATCTCTTCACGAACTATATCACGGTCAAAATAGTAAAATCTTACCTCGCTGAATGCCAGTATTTTGGCATTTTTAGGTAGATTATTATTAATATATTCCGCGATATCATAGGTCCTTTCTTCCCTGGATAAATATTCTTCCCTGGTCTCTATCCCCAGGGCTACGGCGATCCTGTCCCTTGTGTTATAAACAAGGGCTCCGGTCTGGAGAATCAAGAATATACATATAAAAGAGCCGAGAACTGCTTTCACGACTTTCGCCGATTTTAACGGTTTTGCAAAAAGCTCGGCAACGAGATAAACGCTTAATACTGAAGCAAACGCGAACATGGGCACAAGGTATCTGGTAAGATGGAGGTATTTCGCAAGATGAATAACATAAAACCAGGCCAGCACATATGCGGCAAGAAAAAATACAGGGCGCCAGAACCTTACGTCCCCGCGCTTTCGAAGTAAACCAGCTACGGGCAATATTGCCAGGGGCAGAATACCCAGATAAATGGGGCTGATCCTGTCACCTCCAAACATTCCCGGGTAAAACGTCATATCCCACGGTAACAGCAAAAGCGAAAGGATATTCATGCCCCGATTGTAACCCCCGGGCGTTAAATAGCCTCCTAATAAACCAGGTTCTATATCGCTGAATAAATGATGAAGATAGGGATAAATAGGATTTCCGGATATTATGTAAGCCCTTACGTACCATGCAAAAGAAAAGATAAAACTGAAAAACGCGAATAATATAAACTCCTTTGCCGTGGAACTGAACCCCCTCCTTTTTACAATGCCCCTTATGATAATGTATAAACAAAAAGCGGGTAAGAGAAATCCCGCAAAGGCCTTGATGCTTAATGCAAAGCCCATAAAAACGGCCGATAGAAGCAGGAAAGACGTCTTTTTTTCCTCCAGCCATTCGTAAAACATGTAAAAGGACATGAAAAGATAAAAGGCCAGGCCAAGCTCCACATAGGCATAGCTCATGTGGACGTAAACCACGGGAGTAAGGGCGAATATCAGCGCAGCCAGGACGGAATACTTCTGCGAAATATACCTTTTAGTAAAATCATATATCGCATAGATAAGCAAAAAGCCCATGAGGTATGAGACGAGCTTTGAAAAGACCGCGTCTTTCAGCGCAACCCCGAGGGTAAACAGCATCTCCATAAAAAAAGGCATTGCACAATCTACATCATAAGGTATGGCAAAAACTTTATGGTTTTGAAGGAATACCTTGGGGCAGTTAAGGTGGTAAGCCAGCGAGTCGTTGATACCGGCGGGAGGACTTAAGGTTTTTATGAATACTGCAACAAGTACGAAAGAAAGAAGCAAAAGTGAAAACTTATAAGTTAAAGCCGCGTCTTTAAGTGACCTGACCCCTGAAAAGAGTTTCTTCAGGTGTTCGGGCATATCCAGGAGAAATATAAAAAAACCTGCCAGATAGATCGACAGCAGGATCACCGGATAAAAAAACCCCGCCAGGCCGAAAATCAGGCTAAGATACGATATGACCCCGAAACCAAGCGCGAAATGCGCAGCGGAAGGCATATCTTTCCTGAGGAATACCCTTCCCCAGCCGCCGGAAGATGCCGTCAGGAAAAGAAGAAACATGAACGATTTAAGTATTATCATTTCCTTATTCTAAAAAAATCTGGCAAGATAAATAACCTTAAAGTAATACGCGCCGACGATAACGAGCCATGCGATATAGAAAACAGCGGCAACCCTTTTTATCACTTCGATCACCTTTTCTTCCTTACGTCAAAAAGGACCAGCTCTTCGCTTTCGATAACGGGCCTGTAATTTCTGAACATATATTGCTTAAGCTCTTCGTCTTTAAAATTGATCGCGGGATAATCCGTGGCAAGGTAGGATGCGCCTTCATCGCGTAAGGATTCTATTCTGGACGCGGCCTCTTTTCCTGAGGCGTCAAGGTTCCATCCGAAGCGGTCCGAATAGTACAATAGATAACTCTTGCCCCTTGACGAAGCTATCACAAGATCATCCTTTTCCGTGTTTTTTGATACTTTTTCCCCCGCGTCGACTGCATACCTGAATTCGTCCGGAGTGATAAACGCGGGAAACAAGAAAAACCTTGAAGAGCTAAGAACGAACGCCAGGCTTAAAACGACAGCCCATATTTTGTAATATTTAAACGGTAAAGCGGAGGCGCGTTCCGAGATAGTTTTCACGGCTGAAGCGGCATAAATGATCATGACCGGAAGAGCCGGCAGAAGATAATAGTTCTGCTCGAATACCTTCTTCGGAATAAGGGCGCAGTAAAGTAAAAACAGTACCAGCCAGCCAGCCAGAAAACCCTTGAGAAACTTTTCTTTGACCGTAAAGATCCCTGCCAGGAACAGCGCAAAGCCTATCGGGTTCAGCACAAGCGTAAGAAGATTACCAAAAAGCGTCTTATAAAAAAGCGGATCAGTAAAATAAGCGCCCTTTAGTATCACCTTGCCGCCTGACGCTTCATCAAAAATGCTGATGAACACGCCCGGGGCCGCTCGCATTGTATAGATATACACTAGCCAGACTACCGCGGGAATAAGCATGAGACCGGCAAGAAAAACTGCGCTTTTCCTTTCTAATAGCGGCACTCCGCCCGCCCTGCACTTTAAAAAATAGATCCATAGAAATAAAAAAATAAAAGGAAGCCAGGGCACCTTGGTTAAAAAGGCCAGCGCGCCTGAAACAAGAGAGAGAACAAAAAAACCTGAAGCCCTTTGGTCTATGAAGAGGATAAAGTAGTAAACTGAAAAAAGGAGCAGAAAAAGGCCCATGGCCTCTGCCTGGAAGCTCTGGCCGTAGATAACGCTTAAAGGCGAGAAGAAATACAGGAATAAGGCAATGGCGGCTGTCTTCGCGTCGGATAAATACCTGGCCAGTTTATATACATAAAGGCCTGCCAGCATGGAAAACACCACAGACAAGGCCCTTCCGGCAAGATCTATATCCATGGGAAGCAGTTTTGAAATTATTGCCACAAGATAGCTGTAAAGGTTAAAATTCGCAAGGATAAGCCCGGGTGAGCCGTCCACGATGTTATTTATAGCCGGCCTTAAGATATTAAAGCCGTTCCGCAAGAAACTCTCCGCTATCATGGCGTCCTCTATCGCCCTGGCGTAGAAATTTCCCAGAAGAGGCCTCGCCAGGCCTATGCACCTGATGCCGGCCGCTACAACAAAAAGCGCAGTGATCGCGAAAAAGCCTTTTTTACTCATGAGTCTTTTACTTTACTGAAGCGCAGCTTCAATATCATGGCAAGATATCCCCACCCGAGCGAAAAGAACCGAAAAATATCAGGATCGGTCTTTGTTTCGCCCTTGAAACGCGGGACGTTCGCGTAAGGAACCTCCTTAGTGCTGTATCCCTTTTTTTCGGCTTCGTAAATGAACTTTATGAAATATTCCCCGTAATTTCCTGAAAGGGAGATCGTGTCGAAGACGCTCCTTTTTGCCGCCACAAAACCACTCGTGAGGTCCTTCACCTTTGTCCCTAAAAGCAGTTTTCCGAATACGTTCAAAGCCCTGCTGAACAGGACCCTGATGAAGGAACCCCTCGCGTCCTTTCCGCCTTTGACGTACCTTGAACCTACGACAATGTCGCTGTTTTCCAGCTGGCCGATCATCGACGGTATCGCGCTGGGCGGCATGGAGAAGTCCGAATCCATCCATACCACCGTGTCTTTACTGGACCTTTTTATCCCCTCCTGGATCGCCGACGTCAGCCCTCTTTCGCCGATCCTCCTGACAAGAACCACTCTATTGTCTTTTTTTGATATTTCCTCGACCGCCTGCCATGTCTTGTCGGGCGAATCGTCATCGACAACTATTATTTCCGACTCCGGGCAATTACGCAGAACCTCTTCCACCAGAGGGGTGATATTTTCTCTTTCGTTGTAAGTAGGTATGATGACACTCGTTTTCATACGTATCCCTTTACTTTACTGCAAGGCACATCACGGTACTTCCCCACGGAAAATTGACCGCGCGGACCAGCTTGTTTTCAAAATTCATAAGACCTGAGAAAAATCTATTGACCGGAGGCGCCATGACATAAAAGTCTGACTGCGGCTGCCCGGACCGGAAGGTCCGCTTGAAGAGCCTTACCGCCAGGACCAGCGGGAGAAGGAGAAAAACATGATAAGAGCTTTTTTTCACCGTAAAACCGCACTTTTTTAGCTTCGAAGAAAGCTCCTTCCTGGTATATCTATGCCTGGTGTGCTCCACGACATCGTGCGGGCTCCACAACCATTCAAACGCCGGCTCAAAGATCAAAAGGACCCCTCCTTTTTTGCAGACCCTGTAGAGTTCCTTCAGGGCCTTTTCGTCGTCACTCACCATCTCGTGATATAAGACGTCCGAACAGACAATGGCGTCAAAGGTCCCGCTTTCAAAAGTGATATCCGTTATGTTGGACCTGCGAACGTTTTCGATGCCTTTTTTTCTGCAGGATTCAAGCGCGCGATCGTTTATGTCGATCCCGAAGACTTCCCATTCTTCTCCCAGGTCCGAGAGGATGTGCCCTGTCCCGCAGCCCGCTTCAAGGACGCGGCCCTTCTTTTCTGCGGGTAAATATTTCCGCAGGAAACTTTTTATGACATCCCTGCGGGCCTTAAACCACCAGTGGCGGCCCTCGACCATCTCCATCTGTTCAAAGACGAAATCTTCCACTTTATCTCCGGCTCTTGCGCGTTTTCTTCTGGACCTTCCTTACCTTGTCGCACACTTCTACTATTTGTTTTTCAGTCAGCGTCATCCCCGTAGGCAGGTAAAGACCTCTTTTCGAGATATAATCGGCTACAGGGTATTTTTTCTTCTTATCCACGGCACCTGATCTTTTGAATATCGGCTGGACATGCATGGGCACAAAAAACGCCCTTGTGCCGACGCCTTCTTTTGCCAATCTTTTCATAAGTTCATCCCTCGAGATGCCGAAATCATCCTCTACCAAAACGGAGTACATCCAGTACACATTCTTCGCCCAGGGCATCTCCGCCGGAAGCCGTATGCCTTCTATGTCCTTAAGGTATTTTTTGTAAAGGCGGGCTATGCGCCTTTTCTTTTCGACGAGGCGGCCCGCCCTCTGCATCTGGGCAAAGCCTATGGCGGCCTGCATGTTCGTCATCCTGTAGTTGAAGGCAAGGTCAGTGTGAAGGAATCTCTTTTTCGGAGAGTGGGCGAGGTCTTTAAGCAGGTTCAATCTTTCAGACAATTTCTTATCGTTCGTGACGACCATGCCGCCTTCGCCCGTGGTGATTATCTTGTTTGCGTAAAAACTGAAACAATTAACGTGGCCGAAAGATCCGCATCTTTTGCCCTTGTATTCGGCGCCGTGCGCTTCCGCGGCGTCTTCCACGACGTACAGCTTGCGTTTTTTCGCGATGTCGAGCAGGGGATCCATGTCAACGGGATGGCCGTAGATGTGGACCGGGAGCAGCGCTTTTGTCCTGGAATTCACCAGTTTTGCGACCTTCGAGACGTCCATGTTCCACGTCTCTTCTTCGCAGTCGACGAAGACAGGTTTCGCCCCCGTATACGCCACGGCGTACGCGGTGGCTATCATGGTAAAAGTAGGCACGATGACCTCGTCCCCCTTACCCACTCCCAGCGCCGCCAGGGCAAGGTGGATAGCGGTCGTCCCGTTCGTGGTGGCCACTCCGTAACGCATGCCGCAAAAATCACTGAAGGCTTTTTCAAACTTTTCTATGTACGCGCCCTTGGACGATATCCACCCTGACCGCACGCAGTCCTTTATGTTCTTCAGTTCCTCTTTTCCCAGATATGGCTCGTTGACCGGTATCATATTCCTCCCTTACGCGAAATACTCCTTTTCGCTTTCATCCGTATATGGGCCTTGCTTCACTTCCAGTATAATACTGTCTTCCAGTATCTCAAACCCGTGTCCACCCGCGGCCAAAAGGACGGTATCCCCTTCTTCCAGCATCCTGTCCTCCATATAGTTCCTGTCTTCATCATAAAGAAGTATTTTAAGCTTGCCCTTCTTTATGTGAAGTACCTCCTGGGTGATCTCGACGTGACGGGAGATAGGGATATGCATGTGAGGCCGTATCTTTCCGCCTTTTTTGTGATTGAGAAGGCCCAGTTGCTGCGAAAATGCCGAAGGTGTGTAAAAGGTCGTTTTCTCCGGGTACGCGTGACGCTTTAAGATTATCGCGATCACATTGCCTTTTTTGGATCTTATTTCCTCTATCATATCTCCCCCTTACCGGCCCTTTAGTATATCATAGGCCTGTATGTAAATTTAACAACATGCTTTCCTTTTTTAAGCTTTACCGCCTGGATCAGATAAAACGGCAGGATATAGCCTTCCGCGCCATCGATATACACTTTCCAACCGGAATAGTTATTCTCGGAAAACGCCACGAATCCGTCGTAAGGCATGTCCACCTCGAAATGAGCCAGCCCCGAGGTATAGTCGATCATTTTCATTTCTACTCTTCTGTCTATCCCCTCCACATCCAGCTCTTTTAAAACAAAAACCCTTGGCAGGCTGTCCCTTACCTCGTAGAGATTGACGCCTTCTTCGCTTAATATCAACCTCAAAAACGGTTTATCAAGGTTTTCCGCGGCGACGACGTATTTGACGTTTAGCAAATTTATCAGCCAGAGTTTCTTTTCAAGTGAATCTTTTTCGGGAGGGACCAGGCCCAGTGAATCATCCACTACCTCCAGGGGCTTCAGGGCCCTGAGATAGGCGTCGTTCACAAGAGGGCTGTACGCGGCGACGCTGTCTATGCCATATATCATGTTCGCGTTAGGCATGATCCAGTTCGGAAGTTTTCCAGACGCTATGCTATATGGCAGTACCCTGAAGAAGCCCTTGTCGTTCTTTATATGCTCGAGTATTTTTACGTGCGTGGGGTTCAGTTTTTTCGGACCGAATATGTTGCCCCTGAACCCCGTCCCTATAAAACTGAAAGCAAAAAGATCAATAGCGATAACTAAAAGAACTGCGCCTTTTGCGAAGCGCGAAAAAGTCCTTTCCCCTCTTCTTAAAATGAGCCATACCGCTGCAAGCGCGATTACTACAAATATCCATGAGTAAATGTTGTTAATGAACGAAGTTCCCTCAATGACTTTCTCATACACGGACACTACCTTCCGGTAATACGTTTCCAGATCATACCTGTGGTGCAGCCGGCCGTATATCATCTTCTCGGCATACCACCTTCCCGCGGAAAGTATCTGCTCTTTAAAAATAGGGAAAACCGCTTTTGTGATAAGAAAGAGACCTGAGCATGATATTAAAATTATTGAAAATATCTTCATCGCCTTTTTCCTGAAAAACAAGAATTCCGGCTTAAAAAATTCAGTAAAACCCTTTCCTATCAGAACGGAAGAAGCCATAACGGTGAAAAAGATGAACTTGGAGGGGTTCCTGAACGCGTAAAACCGCGTTAACTTCAGCGCGATCACGTACAGGGGATTATACTTTCCAAGAGCAAGAAGAAAAGACACGATAAACACAAAAAAGATCGGCTTTATCTTCTTGTCCCTTCTTACCATATAAAAAGATGCTATCAAAAACAGGATACCGAACACGCTCAAGAATATATCGCTTTTCGTGAAAGCTGCCCAGTAAGGAAAAACGGCTCCGGCAAGGCCTATGGGATTAAAAGATCCCCATAAGGCGAACCCCAGGGCGGCGGCCTGGCGGGAAGAATGGGAAACAAGCCGGGAAGTGATGATAAATTGGGGCAGGAAAATGAGCCCCGCGATAGCGCAGAAAACAAAAAACCTTCCCATGTGCCTTAAGGGCGCGCGCTGTAATTTCATTTTATATACGAAATATAGAAAGTAGAACACTCCGCTGTAAATAGCCACCTGGACAAATCCTGCCAGGAGCTGAAAGCCAAAGATCAGCCCCGCCAGAAACAAAAAGGCCGGCTTATCCCTCTCGAAATAATGCTCTATGAGCAGGAAGACCAAAGGCACCCACGAAAGCGTCCTCAGCGTTATTGTGTTGTAAAAACAGCCCGCGTACGAACTTCCGAAACAGAAGATCAATGCGGAAAGCGTCCCTCCCATCCACGAAGCGCCCAGTTTTCTAGCCAGAAAATAGATCGAAACACCGGCCAGGATAAAATGAAAAACAATGGAATAATTGTAAGCGTACTTGAAGGGCAACGTCAGAAAAAAGAGGATGTTCAGCGGATAAAATCCTCCGACCTGTCCTTCCGCCATCAGGGGAAAGCCGCTCTGCATGAATCTTGTCCAGAAAGGAAAATGGCCACTTTTTATAGACGCCGCGTAGGCCTTAAACCAGGGATAGAACTGGACAAAATTGTCGCCGCCTATGAAATATCCCTTTAAGGAAATAATATCCCAAAGGAATGCCACAATAACAACGACAAAGATCATAAAAAAATTAACGTGCTTATTCTCAGGCATACGCTTATTCTTTTTCCTCTTCAATGTAATATACGAATATGGTATTCGCTATCCTGTCTACCGGTTTGTAGTCTTTCGCCCACTTTACATTACCAAGAAATCTCGAGCTTATCGCGTAATAGGAACCCGCGACGGGTTCCTCGAACTCTATGTTGTCAATTTCCTCGTATTCTATCCCGTAGTACCCGGGCTCGACCGTGCCGAAACAATAGAGGCGGACTTTCCTGATGTCGTTTTCATCCAGATAATTCCTTAATGCCATGAAGTCCTGCCCCCAGTCCATATCCGTGGTTACCTTGTAGCCGGTCCCGCCCGGACCTCCTATAATTTCATTAAAATACGTGAGGTAATGCGGGTATACCGAAAAGGAAACAACAACGAACCACGCGCCCAGTCCTAAAAGCACCCCTTTGAAAACTTTCGTCACTTTTCCGAATCTGACATTCACGATGTCGCTTATCCATACGAACAAAAAGGGATACATGGGGAGGATGTATCTCAATCCTCCCTGGACCTTCGAAAAAGAGGCAAAGCCGAAAACGACAAAAACGGGAAGAAGCAGGACCAAATTCGTCACGGGATCTTTTTCGGACCTTCTCCGGACGGACAACACCGAAAAAAGAAGCATTATAAGCACGGGAAGCGGCGTTTTTATCAGGTAATCCACCAGATAATAGATCTTCGATCCCTCGAAAGTCTCCCGCCCCATAAAGACAAGACGCTGGCCGACGATCCCCGTTTTTATGACACCGAGAAGGGAGACAATATACGTGCTCAGCGGAATGGGGACTTTTTCAGCAAAATAGACGAGTGAATCTGAAAGCTTCTTGCTGTCTATGAAGGGGACCGATCCCGAAAACTTCCTGATGTATTCGATCTTTCCTTCAACGTCAGGCACATTAACGAGCAGCGGCTTGAATTCAAAAAGATAAGTAGCCCACAAGACAAAAATCCCTATGATCCATATGACTAAAACGCTCCCTATCGCTTTCCACGACGAGGCCCACTCTTTTCTGTTAAGGGTAAAATCTGCCACGATAAATACCAGAAAAAGCGGGAACAGGACCACTGCCGTATGCTTCGCTGACTGAGCCAGGCCGAAACAGACGCCCGCCAGGACCAGGTTCATGAAAGTCTTCCTCTTTAGGTATCTCCAGAACTGAAAACAAGCCAGAAACATGAAAAAGGCGCATCCGGCATCAAGCATGGCAAGCCCCGCGTTGCCGAGAATGGCCGGGGAAAAAACGTATAAAAAGAGCGCGAAGAGTCCCGCTCCCTGGCCGTACAGCCTTTTAGCCCAGATAAATATAAACAGCCCGAAAACGACCGAGAACAATATCATCGGCAATCTACTTAAAAAGACTATCCTGTTCGCGTTACTGTTATAGACAAAAAGAAACTGGTAGCTAAACGAGGTGCTGTTATTCTCCGCCCATGACGGATGATCGACCGGGAATTTCAGGTCCTGTGTTAGGAGCGGAAGGCCCATGAGGATACGCAATAGAGGCGGCGTGCACTGGTTCATCCAGAAATTGCCGGTCTTCGCGTACGAATAACCCGAGGCTATATGATGCCCTGCCGCGTCGCAGACGGGCGACTTCGTGCTCACGGACGTAAGGACCGTGAAGAAAAATACAAGCAGTAATAACGCTACCGTCAGTTTTACTTTCATGATATTCTCTTGCAGAAGGTCTTTTCGTGGCCGCGCGGGATAAACCCTTGCTTTTTGTAAAGTGAAAGCGCCTTCCGGTTATCTTTTTGAGTCTTGACGAACATTTTTCCTAACCTGCCCCTCCCCCATTCAGCGCACTTCCGCACCAGAGCATTTCCTATTCCGAGCCCCCTGAACTTCTTGTGCACCGCGATCAATATTATCCTGCCGCTCTTTTTGTCTCTGTCAATATTGATAGCCGTAAAACCGACGACCTTTCGCCCTTTTTCCGCGACAAAAACGCGTGAATCCTTGCCCTTTGTCAGATTGTTCACCCACTCCACGTGATAGCGGTCGACTTCATCTCTCCCGGCAAAACCGCATTTATAAAGATAGCTTAGCCGGAAAGCATCGGAGGCTATGTCCCGAACCGCCCTGGCGTCTTTCGGGGCAAAGCTTCTTACCTTTATGTTCTCAGGGAGCTTTCCTTCGTTTCTTTTCGTATACCGGTAAACAAGGTCCACGGATTCGCCGCATCTGGCGAACCCGGCCCTTGTCATGTTCTTTTCATAAAGGTGCGCCGGCCTGTTGAGCTTGGCGACGAGAAAACGCACTTTTTTCTCTCTTGCCCTGCTTACCAGGTCCGACAGTTCGCGGGAAAGGTTAGCGCCTTTCCTCTTCCTGCAAAGGTTCAGGCGGGCGATCGGACTGCCGAAAAAAGAAGTGTCCCAATTGTCCAGTTTAAGGGATAACAATTTTTTCCTCCCCGTTCTCAACTTTCCTTCCCACAACAAACAGGGGGTCTTTCCGTCTTTTCCCGAAAAGCCTGTGTAAAACGTCGTTGTGGTAGCATAATATCCTGAAAAACGCTGAAAATAACTTCTTTAAATTGTATTTAGACTCTCCGGAATACCTTTCATCGTGGCTTACTTCCATCTCCGCCACGTTGCGTGTGACCTTGGCGATGAGCATTGTTATGTAGCCCTCGGTCTCGGCGAAATGTTCGGCAAGTTCCTTGGCCGTCTTTCTCCGGAACACCCTCAGCATCGAACCGTAATCCTTCATCCTCAGTCCCGTTATCGCCGAAATGATGATATTTATGAAAAAGGAGAAAAAACGCCTCTTAAAGCTGTCTTTCCTCATTTTCCTGTAACCGGAGACCATGTCGAAACCTTCTTTGGCCTTTTCCAGGAGCCTGATCCCTTCTTCAGGCGGATTCTGGAGGTCCGCGTCCATGGTCAGTAT
Organism: Candidatus Omnitrophota bacterium; assembly: GCA_049642015.1. Taxonomy (GTDB): domain Bacteria; phylum Omnitrophota; class Gorgyraeia; order Tantalellales; family Tantalellaceae; genus JBAROI01. The sequence continues at coordinate 45,556 of JBAROI010000089.1, forward strand.
GTAGTCGCCTTTTGCCTCCAGGAATCCCGCTATTACGGCCTTGTGCTGCCCGAAATTGTTCTTAAAACCGATAACTTTGACGGCCTTGTCCGAAAGGGCTATTCTTTTCAGCTCTTTGTAAGAAGAGTCCGCGCTGCCGTCGTCAACGAATATGATCTCGTACGGCGCCTCCAGCTTTTTCAGCGTTCCGCTTAACCTGTCGTACAAGAGATCGATGTTACGTTCTTCGTTAAAGACCGGTATTACCGCGGAACAATAAATATGCTTTTCGTTCATCTTTTATTCCCTCACGCCCCTCGTTACCGCTTATATATCTTTATCACGGGACCGTAGCTTTTTCTGTCCCTTAATTCTGAAAACATGAACGCCGCTGCCGGCGGAAGAGAAACCTCCCCGGGCCTTATCCTGCTTACGTTATCTTTATAAGGCGAAAATGTTTTTATTAATTTACATTTCTTTTCAATTTCCCCAACAAAATTCCTGTATTTTTCATCTACCAGCGTGTGGGAAAGCAGGATATATTCAATTCTTTTTGAAGTTATTTCAGAATAATCGGCATTGATGTCGGGCTGAACGGAAAGAAATGCCGTCCCGGCTGTTTCCTTTACGTAATAAAGATAATAGGTCTTTTCCGGGTAATAAGGGTTCGTCAGCATGAACTTCAGTTTCTTTTGGTCCGCCCCCATGGGTTTATCAAACTGCGGCACTTCGAAATAATTTGGAAGTTCTTTTATCTGTTCCCTGCTTTTTTCCAGCTTGGGGAACCACGACGCCGTGGCGTCAAGGGCGATCCTCGAGTCCGCGGGTATATTTTCCCTGACCCACTTGTAAGCCTGCGTCCTTGTGTCTTCCTTCAAGAATAGCGCGTCGGAATAATATATCCTCATCATTGACGGAAACATGACAACTATAATGACAACGGAAAACGCCAGGTTCGAAAGTGTTCTCTTTCTTATCAAAGATTTCGCTTTTATAATAGCTGCTGCCGCGAAAAGGAGAACGATGGGAACAAGCGGCATCACCAACCTTTCGGCCGCCTGGCTGGAGCCGCTTATGACCCCGTAATACAATAAGGCGTATACGGCAAGCAGAGCCTTTTTGTCCCTGTCTGTGATAAGCGCCAGGAGCATCCCCAAAGCGCCCAGGGCGGTCATGACCATCCCACAACCGTTGAAAAGAGACGTTTTCAGGTGAAAATACGGGGGGAGTTCCACGAAGGGCATTTTACGAACGCTTTGCCAAAATTCACCAAAACTTAAAAAGGCGAATGGATTTAATAAAAAGATAACAACGAGACTGCTCAAGCCGCACAGCAGGATATCTGTCGCCTTCAGCGATAATTTCTTATCCCTTGATACGTAAAGGCTGTAAGCAAGGGCCAGAAAAAAAGGAACGGCCAGGAAAACAGCCGTATATTTGACGGAAAAGGCCAGGGCAAAAAACACCCCGGAAAGGACGTAATCCGATCTTTTTACCGGCGCCTTTAAAAGACCGTTCAACTTTATAAAAAACAGAAGGACAAAAAAAGTCACCGGTACATCGAAGTAGATATAATGCGAATCCCTGACGTGCAGATAATTAAAAGCGAGAAAGAGAGCCCCCAGGATCCCCGCTTCTTTGCTGAAATATTTCTTTCCCGCAAAATACACCAGTAATACGGAACCCGTGCCGCAAAGGAGCCCGAACACCGCCCTTCCGGTCATGTAAAACAGTGTAGGATCGTTAAGGTACTGGTAGGCAAAATCGCTGACGCCTTTGAAGTGGCCTATAACATATCCGACGGCAAAAAGGATCCCGTATAAAAAGAAGAGCACGTACGAAAGAAATGGCGCTATCTTGAACACGTGGGGATTGAAGTCACCCGCGCCGTACGCCAGGGCGTAGTTCACTATTATAGGCTCGTCGTCGTGATAGGCAAAAGGCAGGCCGTAGTTGATCCCGATAACCCGGACGATAAATCCTGCAGCCAGGATAAAAAATAAAACCAGACTCTTTCGTTTCAAATCCATTATTTCCTGTAATAATCAATCAGCTTGACGACGGCTTTGATGACGTCGTCTACATCGCGCTGGCTCATCCCGGGGTACATCGGAAGAGACAGTATCCTCTCGCTTAAATAATTCGCTGAGGGAAAGTCTTCGGCTTTAAAACTGAATCTGTCTTTATAGTACGGCTGCAGGTGTAGCGACCGGAAATGTATTCCGTTTCCTATATTTTCCATCTTAAGGGCGCTGATGAAATCATCCCTCGATATCTTCAGTTTCTCCAGATCCAGCAATATGACGAACAGGTGATGCGCGTGGTTGATGTCGTTGATGGTCTCCACAAGGCCTATCTCTTCCATCTGACCGAAGGCGTTCGCATACTGGCTGGCGATATTCCCCCTCTGCGATATAAACCAGTCGAGCCTTTCCAGCTGCCCAAGTCCGACAGCGGCCTGGACATCCGTCATGTTGTATTTAAACCCGGGGAATACCACTTCGTGTATTCCTTTTGACTTGGAGCTGTACCGCGCCCACGCGTCATTGCTTACGCCGTGGAGGCTGTAAAGCCGAACCTTCTGGGCCCACTCTTCGTTGTCCGTGGCGACAAGGCCCCCTTCTATCGTGGTCATGTTCTTTATCGGGTAAAAGCTGAAACAGGTCATGTCGCTCATGGTCCCGGTCTTTTTCCCTTTATAGGAAGCCCCGATGGCATGCGCCGCGTCTTCTATGACGTGCAGGTTATGTTTCTTTGCGATCTTGTGTATTTCATCCATCCTGCACGGCTGGCCGGCCATATGCACCGGAATGACCGCTTTGGTCTTATCCGTTATTCTCTTCTCGATCTGGCCCGGCAGAATGTTAAGGGTTTTTTTGTCGACGTCCGCGAAGACCGGGGTCGCACCCGTGTGTACTATGACGTTAGCCGTGGAAGGCCAGGTCACAGGTGTCGTTATGACTTCGTCCCCGGGGCCTATCCCCAACGCGACAAGGCTCAGGTGAAGGGCCGCGGTGCACGAATTGACGCAGACGGCGTGTTCGCATCCCAGGTATTCCTTGAACTTTTCTTCCAATCTGTGGACTTTGGGCCCGGTGGTGATCCACCCGGAATGCAGCGTGTCCAGAAGTTCCTCTTCTTCTTTTTTGCCGATCAAAGGCTTGCAGAAGGGAAGAAAATCGTGTCTCACGGGATCTCCCTCCTCGGAGGCGGGTGTCTTTATAAAATCCTGGAGCGTTTTTATGTTGTAGTACTGCGGGACATCAAACCCTTCCTGTTTGTTACTCGCGACGAACTCCCTGATATCCTTTATGCCGTCTTCCATGCTTTTAGACGGAGCCCATCCCAGTTCTTCCTTTATCTTTTCGCAGCTTACCCTGTAACTCCGCTTATCAGGATTATCGGGTATTACGTCCAGTTCTACCCCGTCAATATGTTTTTTTACGGCTTGGGCAAGTTCGGCTATCTTGAAATTGTCTTCCGTGGCCCCGAGGTTATATATCTTTCCCGATATCAATTCAGGAGGCTGTTCCAGGCAAAAGACAAAAGCGTCCGCGGCGTCTTCCACGTGCAGGAAAGGCCTCCACTGGTCCCCTCCCCCCATTATGAATATCCTGTTCTTGGTGACGGCATTCATGACCATAAGGTTGATGGCCAGGTCGAAACGCATGCGCGGCGATACCCCGTAAAGCGTCGCCTGCCTCAGTGAAACAGGATGAAAATCATCATCCGCCATCTTCAGGATATCGACCTCGGCCCGCATCTTGGTCTCCGCGTACACCGACACAGGGTTCAGGGGCGACTCTTCGCTGACGATGTCGACCAGGCTCTTGCCGTAAACGCTGCAGCTGGACGCGAACACAAAATGGCTGACACCCTTCTCTTTTGCTTTCTCCGCCAGGAGGCGCGAATACTCGTAGTTAACCAAAGAAGTGACCTCGGGGTCCAATTCCGCGGTGGGGTCGTTGGCCAGTCCCGCCAGATGTATCACAGCGTCTATCCCGTCAAAGATGTCAGGGAAATCTGAAAGGTTGAGCAGGTTCCCTTCAATAAGTTCGAACTTATCGCTGTCCAAAAGGTCCTTGATCGATTCTTTCCCGAAATACAATCGGTCAAAGCACCTTACATTGTAGCCCTTTTCGACCAGCATTTTTGACAATACGGAGCCGAGGTATCCCGCTCCTCCCGTAACCAGTATATTCTTCATCGTTCTATCATCCTCCGGATATGTCGGCCGACTAATATTCGATGTCCATCTTGGCAGTTACCACATTGATATTAGCCAGTCCTTCTATCCTGTTCAGTTCTTTTACAAAATCATTGAGCTGGATCTCTTTCTTTAGTTGGATATTATAGCTGTATTCGATCGCGTCCTCGCTGATGACCATCATATCGACCAGGTGCGAGTAGCCTAAGAACCTTTCAAATACGTCTTTGTAAGCGTCGTCCGTCTGGACCTTCGGGTTAAAACCGAACCTCACAATGTATTCGTGTTTCCTGATGGACCCGAAATTCACCTTAGTAAGTATGGTATCAACAGCGATAAATATACCTGTCGCTATAATGGCGATGGTATACGCGTTCGTCCCCGTCGCCATCCCGATCACCAGGGCGAAAAACACGTACGCCGTGTCTTTCGTGTCCTTTACGACGGTCCTGAACCTTATAATAGATAAGGCGCCTACCAGACCAAATGCCCTGGCCAGGCTGTTGCCGATAACCATTATGACGCATGAAGTCGCAACGCTTAAAAGTATAAAAGAAAATATCAGCGACTGCGAATACGAAAGCCCCTTATGGTTTTTCTTGTACGCGACCGACAGGAAAATACTCAATATGAACGCGGACACCAGATTCAGGAGTATCACCGGTGTCGTATAATCAGTTCCGCCCTTAAGAGCGTTCTGTAGGCTACTAATCATTCTGCTTCTCCTTTATTTTTGCGCATCTTAAATCACAAGATTCTCTATGGCGTTACAATATTTTGATATCGGTTCCCTGAACAAGCCATATTTCTGTATCAGGCCATGGACCCAGTACGGCAGAGTGCCGTTGTACTTGACCTCAAATATCGATTTATTGCGGAAAATGCGCCGGGATCCCCTCCGCAGGTCAAAACCGAATCCGTTCCTCGCCTTTGAGGTGATAATATCGTCGTCAAACGTAATGCGGAGTTTCGGAAAATCCTTCGCCGCGAGCGCCGTTCTCTTATAGTTCACCCACAACCTGCTGGACAGCCTGTTTTTCATTATTTCGAACAGAAATTCCGACAGGACATCCTTCTCCTGCTGTCCGAAGCTGTCCATCTTTTCCAGGAAACCGGAAAAGGACCTATTTGCAATATTGAAGGCGTCACCATAGGGCAGTTTGACCCTGTCCTTTATGATGGTCATGTTCCTCTTTCTTTTTATTTCGATATAAACGTGTTCGTGCTCTGACGGATTCGCGGTATAAAAACGAAACCGCATCTTTCTCCTGAACATGAGGCCGTCCATCTTCTCCCGGTAAAACTTCAGGTTGTGCGAGTCCAGGTACAGGTTCAATACCTCATAAAAATCAGAGTCCAGTTCATATGGTATGTCGTAATCCATGTGTCGGAGAAGGTCCCTCAGCATGGCACCCTTTATCCTCTTATCTACCAGATACTTGAACTCAAACCTGTGAAAATGAAACTTTTCTATCATCCTAGAACGCTCCTAAACGCAATCCTTTTTTATCGATGTCCGGAAAATATTCGGACGTGATCTTGATGTCAACGGGAAGGTCTTTTATGTCTTTCATGCCCCATCCCTTACCCGCCCAGACCTTGTTATTTTTATCACGATAGCTTTCCTCGGAAATGAACGAATTCCTTATAGTTATCGAAGCATCGTCTAAAAGTTCAAGTTCCTGTTCGTTTTTCAGGATGGAATTATACACATAGATCGTCCCGGCTTTTATCCACAGGGGTTTTTTGATATAAGAAGTTATCCCCTTTTTGTTGCCGATAATATCGCAGTTAAGTATAGTAGCGCGCGAATCGTCTTTTACGGCTATACCAATATCGCAGCCTGAGATCCGGTTATTAAAGATCAAGGGGGATGATCTTTCCCCACAGCTTATGCCCTTATCCCCGGATTCCTCTATGACGTTATTCATGACGATAGGGCTTGCCGACCCGATATCTATAGCGTCGTTCCCGTTCCCCTTAAACCGGCAATCCTCTATAGCGCCTTCTTTAACAAAGTCATAATCTACAGCGTCAAACTTGTTATTCCTGAAAACAGAACGCCTTAGCCTTCCTGTCCTGTGCTTTATGTTGAGGGCGTCGTCACCGCTATTGTCTTCGAAAACACAGTCGCTGACAAGCGCCTCGGCCCCGTGGACCGCCAGCGCCCCCGTAAAATAAATGCCGTTTATAAACGCTTCGTAACCACCGCTTACATGCACGTTCGAAAAAACGCTCCCGTCTGCCCCTTCGTTCACAACGGCAAAAACACCCCACGGCGTATTTCCGTCCTTAGGCCTGAACCTTATCCGCGAACCTTTACTTCCGCGGGCGATGACCTTTCCGTATGAAATGAGCGATACTCCCGGAGCGAACTTCAATACCGCGCCGGGTTTTATTTCAAGAGTCAGGCCACGGGGAACTATCACCGTTTCATTGATATCGTGCTCTCCGGTTTCTATGGTAAAGGCGCTTTTCTCCGCTCCGGCGCCGATAAAATCATACCTCTTCGCGAATTCTGCCGGAGAAGAAGTGATAAGATCGAAATACTTGAAATTCGAATCGTCCACGGCCTTTACGACCGGCTCGATCTTTTGTGCGGTAACGGCATTTGTGGCCCTTACCTCGATCTCTTTATACTTTTTCTCGCCTCCCGCGCTAACAAGGAAAAAGTCATATTTCCCGGATACGGGAACGAGAGAGCCTTCTTTAGCTTCCCGGCCGGGATACAGCATAAACCCGATGTCATCTATAACGGAACTGCCTTTTTCGGGAACCGCCGAGTTTCCCAATCTCACGTCGGTCTTTTGAAGAACGCCGTCGCCATTCTTATCGTAGTAAAGCTCGCAAGTTTCTTCTCCGCCTTTTACTGCTATCCCGTCAAGCCTCGGGGCGCTGAACCCGCCGCATAATACTTCCAGGCGGCTGTAAACGCCGGGCTGATCCACGTTATAATGGGTCACGATATGGACCCAGCCCTCCCCCAGCTTACTCTTGATGTGGTTGTAATAACTTTCCAGGTCACCCCTTATGCGCCTCATGACATAAAGAAATCTCAAATTCGAGATATTCTTCTGTGAATCGGCCAGAAAGGCCGTCCTGATACTGCCATAAGTCTTGTCAAAGAACGCCTGGTCTTCCCTTAAATTCTCCGGATCACTCACGTAATCCCACAGGATCTGGTTGCGCTTGTGCAGATAGACAGGGTTTTTAAGGACTCGCGTAATGAGATCGTTGTAGATCTTATCCACGTGGCTTACAAATATAGGATGCGAGCAATCCCACACAAGGGGCTCAAATCTCCCCGTTACCGGCGAAAAAAGCAGCCTCACGTTGTGGTAGTTGTTCTGGTGATAATCAAAATAGAGCATCGAATTGGCGTTCCAGCTGAACAGTTTATCCATATCGACCAGCTGGGGCAACTGGCTGTAAAACGTCTCGTCATCGCTTTGGTTAAGCAGGTCCAGCAGTTTATAGATGTCCGCGTAATTATCGAAGCCGGACACCCTCTCCGAGCGGATCTTGTCCCAGTAGGCAAGGTCCTTGAATATGTCCGCTACGATGTTTTTATCTTCGCCCTCGTAAAGGTCGGAATCTTCGGCCTGAAGATTGTGCGCAAGAAATTCTTTCCCCATCTGCTCCACCTGAAAATAAACGCCCTGAAGGCGTCCGTTTATTTTCAGGAGGACAAACTTGCTTTCAGGCGTGATAAGGCCGAACTTACGCGCGGTGTAATACGCCAGGTGCTCCTTAATGTAATCCCTGTCGGCCGGTATTATCAGGTTCAGGCGCTTCTGCCCGTTAAAAAGCGTTTCGTCGGGGAACTTGACCCGCCAGGATTTTTTCTTTTCCATCCAGTGGTTAGGCAAAAGCCCTCTCAGCTTCACCCGTACGTCGTACTCCTTGCCTTCATGGATAAACTTTGCTTTGACGTAGGGAAAGCTGAAAAACGGATCTTTGAGTTTTTCTTGCCTTGCCGAAAGGAGTTTTTTATAATTTTTCGGCGATATTATGATCTCGTAAACGGGCAGGTCCGAAGATTCCGCGTTAAAGAAAACGTACGAGACGTCGACTTTCTTTAAAACCGGTTCAATAAATCTATTCCTCAAAACCCTTCCCGTCTCGGAGCCGAAAATATCCGTAAAAAAGACGTTATAGCCGATAATAGCTACGATCACTACTATCGCCGCCAGCACCGCAAGGTTTAAGATGCTGGCCAGTTTAGGTAAGCTGATCTTCCGGAATAACTTCATCATCACCTGTAATTGCCCTTAAATTCCGACAACCTTATGCGCACAAGGCTCAGAAAACTGTTCACCCCGTCCCTCAGGGGCCTTACCTTTGAAGTCGACTTGTAAACCCACTCTACCGGTATCTCTTTTATCTTATAACCGAATTTTGCCGCCAGAAACAAGTCCTCGGCGTCAAAGCTCCAGTCATCCATGACCTGCCTGGAAAATATCCCTTTTGCCGCTTCGCGCTTGAATACCTTAAACCCGCAGTTCACGTCGCTTACGTTTATGCCCAGGAACATCTTCGCCAGCAGGAGGTATATCTTCCCCAGTATTTCCCTCTTAAAAGGCACCGAGACTTTTGCCCCGGGGATCCTCCTTGAGGCTATGTAAACATGGAAGTCTCCCTCAAGAAGCGGGAGAAAACTTTCAAGCTCCTTGATCGAGACGGAACTGTCGGCGTCCATGAACATGACGAACTTACCGCCGGCCTGGAGCATGGCCTTCTTGAGCACATGCCCCTTGCCCCTGTTAGGCGTGCTTTCTATTATCTTGAAATTTTTAAAATCATTCGCAAATTCGCCTGCCTTCTGGACGGTCCTGTCGCTTGAACCGTCATCTATCACGATCACTTCGTAATCAAAGTCCTTCTCCTTGAGATATTTCGACATTTCTGAAAGCGTGTTAGAAACGTTTTCTTCCTCGTTATACGCGGGAACGATGATCGATAAAAAAACGTCTTCCGGCATCATTTCTCCTTCTTTCCTCCAACAAAGTCCTTCACTGTCCGAATGATATATTCGATCTCCTTTTCGGAAAGTTCCGGGTAAACCGGAAGCGAAAGAACTTCTTCAGCCGCTTTTTCCGAAACGGGAAAATCACCCTTGGAATATCCCAGATCCTTATAACACGACTGCAGATGCAAAGAAACGGGATAATACACACGCGCGGCAATACCGTTATCGTTAAGGTATTTTAAAAATTCATCCCTGCCTTCCACGGCCATGGTGTACTGGTGGTAAGTATGGGTATTGCCTTCGGCGCGGCTCGGGATGCGGATCCCCAGTGGTGAAAAAGCTTCGTCATACCGGCCGGCAACTTCTCTTCTCCCCTCACGCCACCCGTCGAGATTCTTTAATTTAACGCGCAGGACCGCGGCCTGAATGCTGTCAAGCCGGGAATTATACGCTATTTCATCGTGAATGTACTGTTTCTCGCTTCCATGGACGCGGAGTTTCTTCACGCGTTCCACCAGCTTTGCGTCAGAAGAAATGACCATGCCTCCGTCGCCGAACCCTCCCAGATTCTTGCTGGGGAAAAAACTCAGGGCGCCGGCTATACCGAAACTGCCGGCCTTACGCCCTTTGTGCAGAGCCCCGATCGCCTGGGCGCAGTCCTCTATAACCTTTAGACCGTATCTTTTAGCGATATCCATAATCCGATCCATGTCCGCACACTGTCCGTAAAGATGCACAGGAATAATGGCTTTTATCTTACTCCTGACTCCTGGATCCTGACTCCTTAATAATTCTTCGATCTTATCCGGATCCATGTTGTACGTTTCCTGATCGATGTCCACGAACACGGGTTCGGCGCCGAGAACCGAAATGGCTTCAGCGGTCGCAAAAAACGTAAAGGGGGTCGTGATCACTTTATCGCCTTTTCCCACGCCCGCGGCGCGCAGCGCGAGAATAAGAGCGTCCGTACCCGAAGCAACGCCAGCGGCGAAGGAAGTCTGGCAATAGCCGGCTATTTCGCTTTCAAATCCCGTTACTTCATCGGATAAAATGAAATACTGACTGTCGACAACTTTTGCCAGGACTTCGTCTATCTCGTTCTTTATCGACTCATACTGCGCTTTTAGATTTAATAGAGGTATTTCCATTCTCTTCTCCACTCTAACCTCACTCTTGTTGTTATTTATCCGCGTTTCCCTTGAAAAACTCATAATCCGACCTCACCATATCCTTGACAAGTTCTTTAAAAGTGATCTTGGGCTCCCATCCAAGTTCCTTTTTGGCTTTGGACGCGTCGCCTACCAGAAGATCGACTTCCGCGGGCCTGTACAGTTCCTCCTTGATCTCAACGTGATCCTTGTAATCCAAGTCGAGTTCCGCGAAGGCTGCTTCCACGAACTCCTGGACCGAATGAGTCTCGCCCGTAGCAAAAACAAAATCATCGGGCTGAGGCTGGTTCAGCATCAGGTGCATTCCTTTTACGTATTCCGCCGCGTGCCCCCAGTCCCTTTTTGCCTTAAGATTACCCAGGAAAAGCTTGTCCAGTTTTCCCAGTTTTATCTGGGCCACGCTGGAGGTGATCTTCCTCGTCACGAACTCAAAGCCCCTTCTCGGAGATTCGTGGTTAAACGCGATGCCGTTGCAGGCAAATAAGTCATAAGCATCGCGGTAATTACGCGTAAGGTCGAAGCCGGCGACCTTCGATATGCCGTATATCGACCTTGGATGGAACTTCGTCTTCTCGTTCTGCGGAACTTCTTCGGCCTTGCCGAACATTTCACTCGAAGCCG
>JBAROI010000101.1:0-19587 GCA_049642015.1 Candidatus Omnitrophota bacterium
TCTGGTTCGGCACGATGTAAGGGCGGATGAGTATTTGTCATCTCATCCAAATTTCTTGCTTAAGGAAGGAAGGAGAATAACCTTCGGTAAAGCTCTGCGCGCACGTAAAGATAAACTCTTAGAAATCCTAAATCGTCACCGCGCCAGAAAGAAGCGCCTCACGGTGCCGGAACTCACGAAAAAGCTGAGAAGATCGAAAAAGCACCGTGATGTAACTGAAAACATGGTTTGGAGTGACGTTAGAAAAGATACGCGTCTTTGGGTTCACCCCAGCCTGAAAATTGGAGAGTTCAAAAAAAGAACAGGAAAAAAAGGCTCAAGCGTAACCGTAAGAGATTTTGGCAGCTTGATACTCACTGCGACAGGCGCGGGGCAGCGGATATTGTTCCGCTTTGACCGGGTGACAATGTTTGATATAGATGACGAGGCTAACAACAAAATCTGGAAGCAAAAGCGAAATGCATTCTTTAAAGTAACCGGCCGGCTAATAAGGGCTTTACCGGTTAAGGTGGTAGGCGATGTCATGGAAGACATCTTCGATAACGCTTATGACGCGATAGCTTCTTTTTATGATCCGGAAATTTCTTCCACAGAGCCGCCAGCCGGGTATGAAGGAATCATTACCGTATCTTTTGAGTTAGAAGGAGACGATTTAGTTATTATCGTTACCGATAACGGCAAGGGCACGCAGGCGGCCACAAATCGCCGAAAAAAGGATTTATATGCGGTGAATTTTTATTTTGGCCTCGAAGGAGAGGGGTTGAGCCACATAAATGAGCGCGTTAGTTCTTTGGGAGGAGAGTTCAGATTGGAGAAGGGTAACGCTAAAGACGTAAATACCCGGGCTATTTTGCGTATTCCTTTATCGTCATTACAGTTGAGAGACCCGCAAGATATCCTTGATCCGATAAGATTAGATTCCACCCCCGCCGCCGGGCGAAGCCCTGAGCGAGCAGAGCGAGTCGAAGGGGCGGAAGAGCTTTTATGGCAGGTTAGATATGCCGATCATGCAAGTCCAGTAAAACATGAAACAATGCTCAGCGACATTTATTTCAATGATGGTTTTGTTTGTGACGACACATTAAACATACAAAACAATCGCAGCGGCAAATGCTCTTTTGGAAAATGTCCGCATTGCTATAAAAGACAACGGAAAAAAGCCGCCCAAATCCGTGAGTCAAGACCTATAACGCCTTCCGAGATAGACGAAATAATAAAACAGGCATTCGGGTTCGGCTTTGGGGGTTTCCGGTTGCTTGGCGAAGATAGTTTTGACGACTGGGAAAGTCTTATTTCTGTTTTGGAATCGTGCGAGAGACATAAAGATATGCTGGAAAGCAATTATGCCGTCCAGATTTATACAAGCGCAATAGAGTTGATAAAAAACCCACAATTGGCCAAAGATAAGTTTCAGCAGATCAGAGATATCAATGCTTCAGGTGTGCGTTTAACTCTAAGCTGGGATTACCAAAAAGTCAAGACGATTGCCGCTGAACTCAGCGTAGATGAAGAAGTTATCCTGGAAAACATGGCAAAAGTAATAGCTGCTTACAGGGAAGTGCTTCCCGATACTGGCCAAATAAACATTGACATTGTTCACGCTAAAGAGCAGAAAGAAGAAAATGAGCGTTTTATGAAAAGCTTAGAGAAACGGTTTTTGGCCATCACAAAAGATAGCAAAGCGAGGTTTCCATCATATGTAAGATATACGCCGGTAAAAATTAACCAGCCAGATTTTCCTCATAGCGATGGATCTTCAAAAACCTGGAAAGATAGATTTGCGGACTTAGTAAATAAAACTAACCAGGGAGACTTCCACTGCAAATACAGGCCATTTATCGATATGGAAAGCGGTACCATGTCCTCGTGTCTTATTTTCAGCAAGAATCAAAATAGAGACGTTACAGCGGACAACTTTAAAGATGCGCTTCTAGCGCCATTTCAGCACCCCTTAAGCAGGCATAGATATTTTGGAAGTAAGCGAGAAAGGGGTCTATCCAAATGCAGAGAGTTTTTATTTGCATGTAGCCTAAGGCCCGATTATTGGGACACGCAGGATTATTTTGACCAGTTTGAAAGCAGGATCTTCCACGAAGAAGGCTTGATGGCAAAAATAGGCATTTTATTTTTGCTTAGAGATCTATTGGCAGACCATAGCAACAAAGACGTCCCCAGAGTCGCCAAAATAACATTATTCCCGGAAGAGTTAGTACCGGCTTTGCTCGACGATGAAATATTAAGAGCTTATCTAAGGTATTATGATGCCGTAAGGTGTGATGGACTTATGAGAGATGAGGAGAGCTATCTCAACTCCGAGATCCTTGCATTTTATAGTCTCACCAATGCCTACAAAGGTAGAGAAAAAGAAGCTGAGTATTGCCCGATATATCAAGCCGAGAGCATCCGCAAAATTTTTGCTTCGCCTTATTTGAGGGCCTGGATCGCACGTAAAGCGTTATTGATGGGTAAAAGCATTTCTTTTGATCCAGACAATGCAGGTGAAATGCGAAATTTTATGCGCAGCTTGAAAGAATCTGATGTTATCGAAGTTTTCAGAGGATTTCTTGAGTCTGAAGTTATACCTGCAAAGATTGCAAAACGACCGGCGACCGACAAGGCCACCCCCGCCCCGAACCAAAATGGCATAGGTCGGGATAGCGGACCATTTGCTACGGGGCAAGCCGCCGGGGCGGAGGAAAATAAAACCTCAAATGTTTACGATCTTGGTGAATGTGAAATTGCGGATAAGGGCGTGTTCACACATGTATTCATACCTAAAAATGAAAAACTGAATATTTTTAAAGTACCGAAGAATGCACCCGAATATAGGAGCATGCACTTACGGGGTTATAAATTGGCAAAAGAAAGTCTGGGTGGATTAGCCGCAAGAACAACGCTTCTGGAAAACGTGACTCTTATTGTAAATGGTGAAGAACGGTTTTGTAAAGTTGCTTTTGTACAGGAAAGGGTAACTCCTTTATCCAAAATAATTCCAACGCTCCCTCTCGATAAAGCCAAAGAGATGATCACAAGCGTCATTAGGCTTGAAGAGAAGATGATCAAAAGGGGAGTATTAAACAAAGATCATGATTTACTGGATGGATATGGAGTAAATCCTGAAGGTAATGTTGTTATATTCGATTTTAGTCATCTTTTAGATGACCCTAGCGAGAGAATGGATTATACGGGGTTCAATGTCAATAACCTACCCGAGGAGCTAAGAAATTATTATCGGAGTACAGAGTTAGACGAAGTCGGGTTTGCATTATTGTGGGGCAGGGGGAAAGACCAAAGAAAAGAACTGGGCGACGCACCGATTGAAAATGAAGCAACCGCCGCCGGGGCGGAAGACGACAAAACCCATCTCTCCGGCTTTGCCGTCATGGCTCCGGGTGCGGCTATGGGAACTTTAGGTTACGTCATTCTTGGTATATTTGCCTATCTCTGCCTCTGTGTCCAAAAACAAGCCATCATAACCTGGTTCCACACAAAGGGATACTGGAGACTTGAAAGAATAGCAAATACCATCCTTTTAGACCTCTCATGGTTAGAAAATCTCCTCCCAATGAAAAACCTCCAGCTCGCCGGAACCGGAATAAAAGTTCCTGTGATGTTCAGTGAAGGCAAGCCTGAAGAAAAAGGTGATGAACCCGAACCCACCCCCGCCGTCAACGAAGCTAGAGCCCAAGAAATATTAAAAGAAATAGGCTTTGTGTTCAGAGAAGGTGAAACTCTACGCTATACCCCTGTATACGAGCCAAGGTTATGGCAAATACGCAGCCAACTTACTCCGTCCGATTATTCAGCGCTATTTGATTACTTCTGGAATAGAAGCGGTACAGGTTTGGCATTTCCAAAAGAATTAAAGGCAAAGCTAATACCTGTATGGTGGAGTTTGCCCAAATGCTACATGAGTTGCATACTTAACGGCAGCCCGGACGGAGGCGTTATAGCCCATTTGCTGAAAATGGAGATAATAACCGATGAAGAAGAGCAGTTCTTGTGGAAACTATTTCATCTCCGTGCTCCCGCGTGGAGCAATAGAAGCCTTGCTGAGCTCAGAAAAATAGCACCTCGTATGATGGATGCAATAGATGCGGAAATCGTTCGAGCTAAAAGGCCTGTCAGGGTCTTAGAACTCGACTGCGCCCCCAAGGGACAAGCTATTCGCGACCTGAAAAGCTATCACGGAGATAAGATCGAAGTTTTTGGAGTCGATTGGGACATTCCCGACGAGAATATAGAAGGCGTTACCTTAAAACAGGCAAACATAAGGGACCTGCCGTTTGCGGATAACTTTTTCGATCTGATTTATGAATATCTTGCCCTGGATGCGCTTACAGGAGAACCGTTAAAGAAAAGCATCTCCGAAGCGATACGCGTACTTGCTCCCGGCGGCAAGCTTATTATTAGCCAGTCCATAAAGCCGGAAGCGATACGTCCCATCCTCGACAGCCTCGGAATAGATTACGAAATTACCGAAGACGAGCCCTTTATCATAACCAAAAAGGCAACTTCTGACAAACCCACCCCCGCCGCCGGGGTGGAGGACATTCTCACCGGCCCCGGAGTAACGCCGAAAGTAAGTACCCATTGGATAAATGAAATCAAGGCTCATAGTGACGAAGTAAAAGTGGAAAATAAACAGGCAGCAGGATTGGCGGGGTATTATACGGGTCTCATAAAAAAAGAATACGAAGAGAAGATACTTGAAATGCTGAAAGACAAAAATGTTCCTCAAGCAAAAATTGACGCTTTCTCTCAAACTTTGACCGTGCCTCAGGATTCGTTTCAGTGCTTCAAGGCGCAAGTAGAAAATAATGAAACGTATCTACTGGGATACGAGAATGCTATAGCAGTAGATGTTATCATGTATTTATTTGAGAGGCAACACGCCACAGGCGACCTGCTTTTAATTCAGGAATATATCCTTTATGCGACGCTTAAGAAAACAGGTTTGAGTTATCGTGAGATTGCAGAGATCACTAATGCTCTCTTTAAGCGTTCCGGATCAACTGAGCCGGGCCAGACCCTTCTGGGTCAGGCGCTTAGAAGTTTTGTTGAGTACTCTGCTTTAGTCGCCGTTCCCGCATCCGACGAAGAAAAGATCCGTGAAGTGAAAGGAGATATTCAAAAAGGCAAAGAGGTGATCGTGTTTTTCACTTGTGCCTTTAACCAGCAAAGAAGCGCGCTTGCAGAGGTTCTATCAAAATATATTGTCAGGCGCTTGAACTTAAGCAACGTAACAATATTTTCCGGCGGAACTACAACAATGACAGGTGTTTCTTTTCAAAAAGAGTCTGCTGAAATGTGTATTGAAAGAGGCGTTGACCGGGATATCGTGGATGGATTTTCTGCTGATCCGATAAGAATCGAGATACTTGATAAATCTGATGTAATTTTCGTAAGTGACCCGAGGAGGAGAGAAATATTACTGCGGCAGTTCCCTCAACACGCGTCAAAAATCGTTTACATGTCAAAATTGGCCCCCTCTTTGTGGAATCAATTCGGCGCGGATATGCCGGACTTTTATAGTTGGTCCACATCAAAGGAAGCGAGAAAAATGCCCGAAGAGAAGCTTAGCAACCACAAAAAAAGATACTTCGATTTCATCTATAATGCATTACTGGAAGGATTGTTTGGCAGCACTTTAAGCGGAGAAGCCGAGCCCGCCGCCGGGGCGGTTGCAGCAGACGAAAAAGAAGAGGCATACACAGATCACGACACAAAAGTCCTGAGCGACCTTTTAGACAAAGAAGAGCTTCCTAAGTGCCTTCTGGAGATGTTGGTAGGCCTCAACTCCAACAACAAAGTGGTCTTTGCGTTTGATGAAAAACTCGCCAAAGGCCGGGACGGAAAACCCTTTCAAAGCTTCTTAAAAGCGATAGATAACTTGAAGAACAACAAAAAATACGAAAAGATCCTTCAAAATCTTATAATTATTCCGGCTTCGGTTGAAAAGATCCCGGCGCTGCTTAAGGAATACAAAGGTCAAAAGCACACCAAAGTTTTCACTTTCGCAAGAGAAATAAAAGAAGCCAAAGACGCTTTAAGCGATATCGAGAAAATAGACGATTTTCAGGTCGTCTATATTAACGAGAACAAGATGCCGGAAGACGCATATTATCCATTGGCCGAGATTGTAACCATCACTCTTGCGCAGGCATTCGCCCCGGGGATCATAAACGCCGACGACATAAAGTCCCTTATAGAAGGAAAACTCAAGATCCGCCTTGCCGAATTGAACATAGACACTGTAAGAAGGGAAGGAAAAGCCCTCATCTTCACGCTCCTGCTCGACGCTAAAAAGATGAACTACCAGCAGCTTATCAAGCGCTACGCCGAACTCAAACGCTTCCTCAAATCCGCCTAATAGGGGACGCCCTACAAAAAATATGCAAGTTTTTCGCCAAAAAAGTTGTCTATAATATATGAAGCTGTGATTTCTTGGAGCAAATAATATGTATTATTATATGTATATTTGTATTGACATTTCTAACAAATTGAGGCATAATTGATATGGAGAATAAAACAAGTAGTTTCGTCTGGGATCCGCTGAAAGAGTTAATAAATATACGTAAACACGGAATTGACTTCACTACGGCAGCAAGAGTATTTAAAGATCCGAAAAGAAAGATATTCATTGATTCTAAGCACAGTAAAAGCGAGCGAGATACTTTTGTGTGGGGCGAGTTGGAAGTAGAATATTAACGGTTAGATTCACTCATAGATCAAATAAAATAAGAATCATCGGGGCAGGTTGTTGGAGAAAAGGAGTACAATATTATGAAAAAGAAGAAACTTAATATAGATAAGCCGATAGGGAAAATGACCAGGGTTAAGGATTTTCTTCCGGCCCCGGAGGATTTGATCCTTCCGGAGAAGTCTGTAAAAGTAACGATAAACCTTAGCGAATCAAGCATAGAGTTCTTCAAAAGATTAGCCAAAAAACACCACACAAAATACCAAAAGCTTATAAGAAGCCTCCTCGACAAATATGCCCACAGGTATTCCCATTAATTTCAAGCCCTAATATTCTGTGAACCAGATCCTAAGACTTCGTTTGCTGAATCCGGTTCAATATTGAAAGAAAACGTGTTTCGTTGTAGAATAGGGATACCAAAAAAAGGAGTTTTATGAAGGTTTATCTAGCAGGTTATAATGTTGATACAGGCGTTTTGCATCAGCTGGAGGAAAAAGCGGGCAAATGCGAGAATCTGACCCCGGAAGTCCTTTCGGCCGCGTACGCCCGTATAAGCCGGGATCCCCGCCCGATCAACGAGATCAGAAAAGACGCCCGCGAAGAGGTGGAAAAGTCACGTAAGTCCAATTCGACGATCATATTTAAAATGGGTCACCACTCCGTCGCGGAGCACGCCGTGTTCAACCTTGATATCATAGGGGTTTCGCGGCTTGCCATGGAAGAGGTAGAGAAGTTCCGGCTGTGTTCTTATACTGAAAAATCACAAAGGTACATTACGCTCGATAAGGATTTCGTTATTCCCGAAGAGATCAAAGGAACGCCTTTCGAAAAAAAGTTCACCGATATGATCCACGAGCAGAATAAATCCTACTTTGAGTTCTTCGAAAAGCTGAAAGATCACGTTTTTAAAAAACATCCTGACCTCGCCGGCGATCCTAAAAAACACAACCTCCTGGAGGGCTGGGCGAAGGAAGACGCGCGCTACATTACCGCTTTAGCCACGGAATCGCAGGTAGGCCAGACGATCAACGCCCGTAATTTAGAACTTACGCTCAGAAGGTTCGCGTCTCATCCCCTGGCAGAAGTTAAAGATCTGGGCCGTACGATATATAATGAGATCGCCGAAGTCGCGCCTTCCATTGTGATCTTCCACGAGGCAAACGACCGCGACCTTAAAACATATCCCGAGCTTAAGGAGCTTGTCTGTAAAATGACGGGAGAATGTGCTCCCTTTGAAACGGGGCAGGAAGTCCAGCTTGTTGAATACACAGAAGATGCCGACAGTATCATCACGGCGTCTCTCATCCATGCCTCCACCGATCTACCGTATGAACAATGCAAGACTATCTCAACAAGCCTCACCAAAGAACAGCAGAAGGACATCTTTAAAACCGCCTGGCGGAACATGCAGTTTTACGATTCCATGCTAAGGGAATTCGAATACGCGGACCTCACGTTCAACATCGCGC
This sequence comes from Candidatus Omnitrophota bacterium, assembly GCA_049642015.1. Classification (GTDB taxonomy): domain Bacteria; phylum Omnitrophota; class Gorgyraeia; order Tantalellales; family Tantalellaceae; genus JBAROI01. The sequence continues at coordinate 8,173 of JBAROI010000101.1, forward strand.
TGTCATCCGCATGTTTCGGCCAGCTTAAACGTCACCGCATGTCGACAATAACCGCGCAGAACTACGACCCGCGCCTGGGCATCACTATTCCTGAATCTATCAAAGAGATCGGCATGGACAAGCGTTTTCAGGAAATTGTCGATAAGACCAACGAGGTTTATGACGCTATCAATAAGGAGGCCCCTCTTGCAGCGCAGTATATCCTGACAAACGCCCACCGTAAAAGAGTGCTGATCCGGCTTAACGCGAGGGAGATGTACCACATATCCCGCCTGCGTGAAGACGCCCATGCCCAGTGGGATATCCAGAATATTTCCCGCGTCATGAGCGAAGAGGCAAAGAAGGTAATGCCTCTCACGTTTGAATTTATCGGGGGAAAGGATAGATTCAAAGAGATCTACCAGAACATCTACGGCGAACTCCCGAAAGTAATCGAAGTTGCGCTTCCGGGTGCCAGGAAAATAAAGTAAATACGGAGGTAAATAATGGATTGGGTCAAATTTTGCGGGGACTGCTGGCTTTGTAAATACACGCGGGGCTGCAAGAAGGATTCATTTTCTTATCGCCTGGCGAGACTAGCGCAAAAACTTTGTCCGCCGTGTTACTGGGCCAATAAGAAGTTACAGAAAAACTACCAAAAAAGCGAATTCTTCGAAGAGTAGGGGACGTCTCATTTGGCCCCTTGCTCTTGCTCGGGATCATTAGAAATGAGGACACCCTGCAGGCTCAAAGCTTACCAGAATGTTTGCCAAATCTTGAAATAAAATAGAACGGCACTCCCGTAAACATCAGGCCGAACCCGGCCAGCGCTTGTAACGGATAGTGAATAGTTGAATTCACTACAAGCCATATGCAGACCAGCACGAACATTATAGGCGCGACCGGATAACCCCAGGCCTTGAACGGCCTTTCCATATCGGGAAATTTATAACGCAACACAAAAATCCCCGCCACTATTATGGCAAAGAACAGCCATACAAGCACGCCCATAAAAAATAGAAGCTTGTTGAATGTACCCCAGATAATAAGAACACAGCCCCATAGCGCGTTTACCGTGATCGCTATTGCCGGGGTCTTAAACCTTTTGTCCACCTTACCGAGAAAGGCGAACAATCTGTTATCTTTTCCTAAGGCGTAGGTGATCCTGCTTGATGTTATTATGGTCCCGTTCAGCCCCCCGAAGGCCGATATTATTACAAGCACTTCGACGGCCTTTTTCGCCCACTTTCCGTACAATATATGCATGACGTTCGAGACGATCAGGTTCGCATTTGCCATTTTGTCGACCGGAACAAGATATATGTAGACAAGATTCATGCATAAATAGAACAAAATTATTATCAGCGTTCCGGTGATCAGCGCCATCGGGAGGACTCTGCGCGCATCCTTTGTTTCACCCGTTACGAACGTATTCTCATGCCACCCGCCGTATGCCCAAAGGATCGGTATCAGCGCCAGTCCAAACAATGGTATAATTCCCAGGTCGCTTGGAATTGGAACGTGGTGAAAATTCGAAACGTCGCCTTTTCCGGAGAAAATGCCGCAGGCTATTATGGTGATCAGAGCAAGGGCCTTGGCAATGACAGATATATTCTGTATTCTTTTTCCTTCCCGCAGGCCCAGCACATTAATAAATGAAAGAAGAAGGACTATGGCTACGGCGGTCAATTTTACCAGGGATCTGTCTAGACCGAGAAACGACACAAAATATTCGGCGAAGATAAAAGCGACCGCGGCGATGACCCCCGTCCGCACAACAAGGATGCCGGACCAGCCATAGAGGAAACCAACAAACGGACCGTAGCTTTCTTTAAGATAAACGTAATCTCCGCCTGTTTCCGGAAACGACGAAGAAAGTTCCCCGTAGCAGCTTGCCCCTACGATCGAAAAGGTCCCGCCGATGATCCATGCCAGGAGAATAAGTTCGGGATAGGGGAGATACCTTGCAACTTCCGCCGGGACCCTGAAAATACCCACACCTATAACGATACCTACAGCCAGCGCTACGGAATCCCATAACCCGAGAACCTTTAAAAGTGACGGCTTTTGTCCTGAATTTTTTAAACCATTTGCCATTGAAAACAATTATATCATATATGCTTGCCAAATTTAATAATCAGGGTATAGTATATTATTGTTATGAAAATATTAAATAAAATTATTATTTTCATAGTTATAACTACCTTACCTATTCATGGTCCTGCCTTTGCCCGCCCCAATTTGAAAGTCGGAGGAGTTGTCGCAGGCGGCAAGCCGATGGCAATTGTAAATGGCGAACTTGTAAAAGAGGGCGATGTAATATCAGAGGCGAAGGTAGTGAAAATAGGTAATAACTTCGTAAAATTCAAATACCAAAACACATATATTGTCGAGTATATCGGGGGCGGGGGGCCAAATTCCGTTCAAAAAGAGGAACCCAAAGCAAAAGAAAAAGTTGAAGAGCCGGTAAAAAGAAAAACTTACTACGGAGAACTCCTCGATGCCCGTGAAAAAGCTAAAAAAGAGCTTGAAAAGGTAAAACAAAGAAATATAGACGCGCAAGAAGCCGTGAAAGGGACAGGCCTCGACAGCATGTTTTCGGACCATTCAGCCAAAGACGAAGAAGGCCTGGATTGGGGAAAAAAGAAAGACTCCCGGCCCTAAAATTAATCTGGTCCGCTTTAACCAGGTTGAAAGGAGTGGAAAATGAAGAAATGTCCGTATTGCGCCGAGGAAATTCAGGAAGACGCGATCAAATGTAAATTCTGCGGCGAAATGCTTACGCAGCAGTCCCAGGGGAAAGATACCGAGAAGACACTGGCGATGTTCTGCCACCTGAGCGCTTTAAGCGTTTTTATCATTCCTCTCGGAAATTTTCTGGGTCCACTGATAATATGGCTACTGAAAAAGAACGAGTATCCTTTGATCGACGATCAGGGGAAAGAGTCGCTGAATTTCCAGATAAGCATATTCCTTTATAGCTTGGTCTGTCTTGTTCTATGGTTCTTGTTCATAGGCATCCCCATGATGGTCGTCCTTGTCCTGTTCGCGATAATACAGGTCATTAAAGCTTCCATGCAGGCAAACAAAGGCGAAAAATACCGCTATCCATTCTGTATAAGGCTCATAAAGTAACGCAGGAGGTTTTATGGGGTATAAGGATAGAAAGCAGCTCAAATTTAAACAGAGAGTCAAAAGGCGAAAAAAACGCCTTAAGCTTACAAAAAAAGGACAAGACCCTGACAATTACTTCCACGGAAGTATATACGTAGGGCACGCCCGCCAAAAAGAAGAATGATCATAGAGGGAGAGATAGGAATGAAATATCTTGTAGTCTATTGCCATCCTAATCCAAAGAGTTTTAACCACGCTATTAAGGAAACTTTTGTGCAAAAGATCAAGAATGACGGCCATGAAGTCAGGGAGCGGGATCTTTACGAAATAGGGTTTGACCCCGTTCTTAAAGGTGAAGACTTTGCCGTCATGCAAGGCGGAAATCTCCCCGAAGACATAAAAACCGAACAGGAACACATCCAGTGGGCTGATGTGATAGCGTTTATTCATCCTATATGGTGGTTTCAGATGCCGGCAAAGCTCAAGGGATACATCGACAGGGTTTACCTGCCGGGGTTCGCGTATGCGCTTGAAGGTAATGAAATAAAAGGTTTATTGAAAGGGAAAAAAGTCATTATACTTAACACAACCGGGGGAACTGAAGAACAATACGAGCAGGGAGGATATAAAAAGTGTCTGCAAAATATTTTTAGCGCCGGGGTTTTCGGGCTTTGCGGCATGGAAGTCATCCAGCACAAATTCTTCCACGCTGTCCCGTTCGTGACCGACGAGGACAGAAAAAAGATGCTGGAAGAGCTGAAATAAAAGAGGGGAAAAATGAATATATTTGAATATGCGATGCAGATGGAGAAGGACGGGGAGAATTTCTACCGGGATCTGGCCCAGGCGTCCGATAATCCGGGGGTCCGTAACATTTTCAATATGCTGGCCGATGATGAAGTAAAGCACTGCAAAATTTTTGAAGATATGAAAAAAGACGAAAAGCCTCAAATGGCCAATACGGAAGTTCTCACTAACGCCAAAAACATCTTTGCCCAGCTGAAAGAAGAGGGCGAGTTCGACTATGTTTTACCCGGAATCGAATTATATAAAGAAGCGCAGGAACTCGAGAAAAAGAGTGAAGATTTTTACCGGGAGAAGGCGACAGAGGCAGCGGACGAGTATCAAAAAGAGATCCTTCTAAAGATCGCCGAAGAGGAAAAAAAGCATTATTTTCTTCTTGATAACATAATAGAATTCGTATCAAAGCCTCAAACCTACCTCGAAAACGCGGAGTTTCACCACATTGATGAATACTAAGAAATGCATTGAATGCAGAGAATATAAACGATGCAGGGATTCTTTCGCTTCATGGATATTTTTCGCTGTAGGCCTTATAGCAACGATCGCGATCCGCGCGGTTACTTTATTAACACATGTTAATCCGGTTCACGCAAAGATCGCGTGGTATATAGGGGTCGGCGGATTTTTTATATTTTTCGTGTATAAATTTAAAGTAAACCAAGCGAGGGCAAAACTTATAAGCAGGCAGCAGCTTGTAGACAAAATCAACGGCAAAGAACAGCTGACAGAGGATGATTACGGTCTTATCAGCACGCTTCTCTGTGCTTTAAGCTCGAATAAAGAAAGAATAAACTATTTTTTTATATTCATTCTTTCAGCAATAGCACTGTCATTAGCCATATATATGGATTTCCTTAAGTGAAAGGAGTAGACCGGAAAGCGTTCGGAAATTTTATTTTAACCGTCTGGGGAACGGTGATCGTGCATCTAATTTAGGAGATTAAATGAATCTTTTAAGATCCAAAGCAAAATATTTTTTAATATCTTCAATATTATTCTTCAGTGCTACCCTCTTTGGGTTCGCGGCGGAAGAAGCCGACTGGAGCGAGGACCTTGATAGCAAGATCGATAAGACCATAAAGATCCTCGAAGTGATAAAAAAAGAAGTGAAAGACCTGGAGAAAATTAAAAAGGCCGAGGCTGCGCAAGCGCCCCAGACCGCAACAGGAGAAGGGGAGATAGACTGGGCAGTGGCGATCCGCGGCAAACTCAGCAGGGCCATTAGAATATGGCAGAAAATAAGAAAGGTCGTCAAAGAAGGGTCGCCGCAGGAAGCCGATACACAAAAAGAACCCGAATGGGCTCAGGATCTGAGCGGTAAACTTGACAAGACCATCGAAACAATAACGGTCATAAAAGAAGAATTAAAGACTATCGAAGAAGCCGAAATTAAGGAGAAGTAAATGCTTGCTAAAATACTTGGCGCAATATGGATCATCCTGGGCTTGCTGTGGCTGATCAAGCCTGAAATCCTGAAAAATCGTCTGAAAAAGAAAATAAACCGCAGAATGAGGCGGGTTGTATACGGCTTCCTCCTGGTGTTCGGGTTTCTTATGATAGGGAGCGCATTCAAAGTGCCGGGCGTCCTTCCAAAGATCATCGGAATAATCGGGATGATCATCGCTATAAAAGCTATCATTATGATCATGTCAAAAGCTTCCGAAAAAATGTTTGACTGGTGGGCGGAACGGCCCCTGATATATTTCAGGATATGGGCCCTGGTCATCCTCGCGATCGGCGTAATGCTTATAATCGTTTAAAATAATTGATATTAAATTTCTTGAAAGAATCAATAAAATACTGTACAATACATCCTGTCACGAAGACGTGCACTTATAGTGTTTTATTACGAAGAAGTAATAAAAAGCAATCCACCAAAAAAAGGGGATTGCTTTTTCTTAAATAGAGCACCGTATATAAGGAGGAATAATGCCACGGCGTAACGACATCCATAAGGTTTTGATCATTGGGTCAGGTCCAATTATTATCGGACAAGCGTGCGAATTCGACTATTCAGGGACTCAGGCCTGTAGGGCCCTGAAAGAAGAAGGGTATGAGGTCGTACTGGTCAATTCAAACCCGGCCACGATAATGACAGACCCGGGCACGGCTGATAAAACTTACATAGAACCGCTCACCATTGAAAGCCTTGAGGCGATCATCGAAAAAGAGCGACCCGATGCGCTTCTGCCTAATTTAGGCGGGCAAACGGGGCTTAACCTCTCTTCCAGCCTTTCTAAAGCCGGGATCTTAAAAAAATATGGCGTTGAAATTATAGGAGTTACGGCTGACGCGATCGAACGCGGAGAAGACCGTATAGCATTTAAGGATACAATGAATAAGCTGGGAATAGATATGCCCAAGTCCGAACCGTGTCACTCGGTTGAAGAGGCCGAGGAAATAGCCGAAAAGCTCGGTTACCCTGTTGTCTTAAGGCCCGCGTACACAATGGGCGGAACAGGCGGAGGGATAGCCTATAATGTGGAAGAGCTGCGCACGATCGTGACCCGCGGACTGGCGGCCAGCATGGTCCACCAGGTTCTCGTTGAAGAATCGGTGCTCGGATGGGAAGAGCTAGAGCTGGAAGTTGTCAGAGATCAAAAAAATCAGAAGATCACAGTATGCTTTATCGAAAATATTGACGCCATGGGCGTTCATACTGGCGATAGTTTTTGCTCAGCACCCATGCTCACGGTTCCGGAAGAGCTGCAGAAACGCATGCAGGACCTCTGTTATAAGATAGTTGATGCTATCGGGGTCGTAGGCGGGACCAATATTCAGTTTGCTCATAATTTAAAAGACGACCGGCTGGTAATTATCGAAATGAACCCCAGGACATCGCGTTCCTCCGCCCTTGCCTCGAAAGCGACCGGCTTTCCCATTGCCCGTATCTCGACAAAGCTCGCGGCAGGACTGACGATGGACGAGATCCCTTACTGGAAAGAAGGCACGCTCGAAAAATACCAGCCCTGGGGCGACTACGTGGTGATCAAATTCCCGCGCTGGGCTTTCGAGAAATTCCGCCAGGCCAAAGACGTTATTGGAACGCAGATGAAGGCCGTCGGCGAAGTAATGAGCATAGCGAAAACGTTTAAAGAATCGTTCCAGAAGGCCATACGCTCTCTTGAGATCAAGCGCTACGGACTTGGCGGCGCGAAGAATTTCAAAGAGCTTTCTCTGGATGAATTGAAACAACGCCTTGCAACTCCGTCAAGCGAACGCATCTTTTTGATGTATGAAGCGCTGCGGAAAGGGGCAAGCGTAGAAGAGCTCTATAACCTTACCGATATAGGGCGCTGGTTCATCAACGAAATGAAGGAACTGGTAGATTTTGAGGAAGAACTGCTAAAGAGGGGATGGGAAAAGCTTCCGAACAGCGATCTGGCCAAAGCGAAAGAATGGGGTTTTTCCGACAAATATCTGGCGGGACTCTTCAATATCCCGGAAAAGGAAGTAAGGGAGAAGAGGATCTCCATCGGAAAGATAGCTCGTTATGAACCCGTTCCCGTCAGCGGCGTCGAGAACGCCGCGTATTATTACTCGACATACGCGGACGTCAAAGACCAGGTTCCTGTCAGCAAAAATAAAAAGATAATGATCCTCGGGGGCGGCCCGAACAGGATAGGTCAGGGCATCGAGTTCGATTACACCTGCGTGCATGCCGCCTACGCCCTACGCGACGAAGGGTATGAATCGATAATGGTGAACTGTAACCCCGAGACCGTATCGACCGACTACGATACGTCAAACAAGCTTTATTTTGAACCGCTGACGGTCGAGGACGTTCTGTCGATCTATGAAAAAGAAAGACCGGAAGGAATAATCGTCCAATTTGGGGGACAGACGCCGTTAAATATAGCCCAGGAATTAAAGGATAACGGTGTCAAGGTATTCGGAACTTCTCCCGAAAGTATCCATTTCGCCGAGGACAGAGAGCGCTTCCGCGAGAAAATGATCGAACTGGGCATACCCCAGCCGGAAAGCGGAACCGCCCGGTCCCTTGAAGAAGCTTTGAAGATCGCGGGCAAGATAGGATATCCTCTCATGGTCCGGCCTTCTTACGTTCTGGGCGGCCGCGGCATGGAGATCATTTACGACGACGAATCGCTTAAAAAGTATGCAGTAGAGGCTATCCAGGTCAGTCCCGAACACCCGATGCTTATAGACAGGTTCCTTGAGCAGGCGATCGAAGCGGAAGTTGACGCTTTATCCGACGGCAAAGAGGCTTTCGTTGCCTCCGTCATGGAGCATATCGAGCTGGCGGGAATTCACTCGGGCGACTCGGCTTGTTCGATCCCTACCAGAACCATCAAAAAAGAGCACCTTAAACAGATAGAAGAATACACCAGCGCAATTGCCAAAGAACTCAACGTTGTTGGGCTGATGAATATCCAGTATGCGATCTGTGACAATAAAGTCTACATCCTTGAAGCAAATCCCCGTGCCTCGCGCACGGTCCCGATCGTTTCCAAAGTCACGGGCGTTCCGATAGCAAGGATCGCGACTCAGATCATGATGGGTAAAAAATTAAGCGATTTCCCGGAACTAAAATCAATAAAGATACCGTTTGTCGGCGTAAAAGAAGCCGTTTTCCCGTTCAATATGTTCCCGGAAGTCGACCCTCTGCTCGGGCCGGAAATGAGAGCGACAGGCGAAGTAATGGGCGTGGCAGATTCCTTCGAGCTCGCGTTCTATAAAGCCCAGGAAGCGGCGGGGGCAAAACTCCCCGTTGAAGGGAACGTGCTTTTGACGGTCGCGAACAAAGATAAGAAATCATTACTTCCGCTGGCAAAAAAGATCCAGGAGCTCGGATTCAACATCTATGCTACGGAAGGGACAAGCAAGTTCCTGAACGACAATAAGATAGCGAACACCGAGATCAAAAAGTTGCACGAAGGAAGGCCCAATATCGCCGATGCGCTCAAAAACAAAGAACTGCACCTTATAATAAATACGCCTGCCGGGAAAGAAAGTAAGCATGATGACAGCTACATCCGCATGATGGCCATACAGCGAAAAACTCCCTATGTTACGACGATCCCGGCCGCTGAAGCAAGCATCGCGGGCATTGAAGCCATGAAAGGCAAAACTAAATTAGTGCCCAAAGCGCTTCAGGAATATCATGCATAAAGAGGGGTTCTGACGATGACAAAAAAAATGACGAAAAAAATCGGCTTTAATAATGAAAAATATCTTAAAGAGCAGTCCCAGGCAATACTCGACAGGGTAAAACAGTACAATGACAAGCTCTATCTGGAATTCGGCGGAAAGATCGTATATGATTTTCACGCGTCGAGGGTCCTGCCGGGGTTCGCGCCGGATGTCAAGATGCGGCTCCTGCAAAAACTGGCGGACAAGGCCGAAATAATACTGTGCATATACGCCGGTGACATCGAAAGAAAAAAGATGAGAGCCGACTTCGGTATCACTTATGACGTCGACGCCTTGAGGATGATAGACGAGCTAAGAAAGCGCAACCTGGAAATCGCGGGCGTAGTGATCACCCGCTTTGAAGACCAGCCTTCGGCAAAGATCTTCAAAAACAAGCTCGAGCGCCGCGGCATAAAAGTCTACACCCATCGCTACACCAAAGGTTACCCGACCGACGTCGATCTCATAGTAAGCGATGAAGGATACGGCGCGAACGAATATATCGAAACCACCAAACCTCTTGTCGTGATCACCGGTCCCGGGCCCGGCAGCGGAAAGCTCGCTACAAGCCTTTCACAGGTGTATCACGAGCATAAAAGAGGAGTAAACGCCGGTTATGCCAAATTCGAGACATTTCCTATATGGAACATACCTCTTAAGCATTCTGTGAATGTGGCATACGAGGCAGCAACGGCCGATCTGAAAGACTTCAACATGATCGACCCATTTCACCTCGAGGCATACAGCGAGACCGCCATCAATTACAACCGCGACGTCGACGCGTTTCCTCTCCTTAAAAGGATCCTTGAGAGGATAATGGGGGACGATACGGTCTATAAATCGCCTACTGATATGGGTGTCAACCGCGCGGGCTTCGGTATAGTTGACGACGAAGTGGTTCAGGAAGCCGCTAAACAGGAAATAATAAGGAGATACTTCAGGACTACCTGCGAATACGCGATGGGATTTGTCGACAAGGAAACGGTCGAAAGGTCGAAACTTATTCTCGAAGGGATCGGCATGAAGCCGGAGGATAGGCCTGTTGTTGAACCGGCCAGGGAAACAATGCTGGAGGGACAAAAGAAAGGCAAAGGCCACGACGGTATATTTTGCGGCGCGGCCATACAGCTATCCGACGGGACCATCGTAACCGGAAAAAATTCACCTATAATGCACGCCTCTTCCAGTCTGGTTCTGAATGCCGCCAAACAGATCGCGGACCTGCCGGACAAGATCCATCTGTTATCGCCGGCGATAATAGAATCTATCGGGAAGCTCAAGGAAGGGCTGACGAAGGATAAAAACATAAGTCTTGACCTGGAAGAAACGCTTATAGCCCTCAGCATAAGCGCGGCCACAAATACTACCGCTCAGCTGGCCATGGAAAAATTGATAGACCTTCGCGGCTGTGATGTGCATCTTACGCATATGCCCACGCCCGGAGATGAGGCCGGTCTGCGCAAACTGGGAGTAAATCTGACCAGCGAACCGAACTTTGCCACAAACAGTCTGTTTGTGGTCTAAACCACTATCGAGGAGGTAATGTCATGGACGTAAAAGAAATAACATTAACGGAACTCAATCCGCAGGAATTTATCAAACAGCAGGTAGACGAAGTTTCTTCCGCCGTCGGCTGAGGACTGGCTATCAACGCGCTCTCGGGCGGCGTAGATTCGTCAGTTGTGACAATGCTCGGCCATAAAGCGCTGGGGGACAAGCTGAAGACGTACTTCGTCGAAAACGGCCTTATGAGGCAGGACGAACCGCAAAAGATCGTATCCTGGTTCAAGGAACTAGGCGTTCCGGTGGAGATCATCGACGCAAAGGACGAGTTTTTCAGCGCCCTTAAAGGCCTGACCGACCCCGAAGAGAAGAGAGAAGCAATAACCCAAACGTTTTATAAACAAGTTTTCGGCCGCCTGGTAAAAGACAGCGGCGCGAAATATCTGCTCCAGGGCACAAACTATACCGACGTCGAAGAAACAATAGCCGGCGTCAAAAGGCAGCACAACATCCTTGAGCAGGTTGGGATCGATACCGAAAAGGAATACGGCTATAAGGTCATAGAACCGATAATACAGCTCAGAAAAACAGGAGTAAGGAATGTAGGTAAAGCCCTGGAACTTCCTGAGGAAATTTATAACAGGCCGCCTTTTCCGGGACCGGCCCTGTCGGCGAGGGTGATAGGCGAGGCAACCCCTGAAAGGATCGAGACTGTCAGAAAAGCCACGCTGGTAGTCGAAGAAGAGTTATCCTCGAGTGGAGCTTTTCAGTACCTGGCCATCCTTCACGAAGACTTTGTCACGGGGGTCAGGGCAGGGAAACGCGACTACGGCCAGCAGATAGAAGTAAGATGCTGGGAAAGCA
>JBAROI010000106.1:0-5390 GCA_049642015.1 Candidatus Omnitrophota bacterium
AAGGGAGAATGCTGGGAAGCGCGGCACGTCACGTTTATGATACTGGGGAATCGATGCACCAGGGACTGCCGCTTTTGCAACATCCGGGAAAGTGCCCCGGAAGCGCCTGACCCGGATGAGCCCAGGAATATTTCGGCAGCCGTCAGGAAGCTCGGTGTAAGATATGCCGTGATCACGTCTGTGACGCGTGACGACCTGAACGACAAAGGCGCCGGACAGTTTTTAATGACGGTAAGGGCCATTAAAAAAGAAACGCCGGGCGTTCTTGTCGAGCTCCTGATCCCTGATTTTAACGCCGAAGAGATATTTTTGAACGAAATGGTTTTCTCCGGCGCGGACGTAATAGGACATAACATCGAGATGCCGGAGACGCTTTATGCTGAAGTGCGCCCGCGAGCTCATTACGCGAGATCGATCAGGGCCCTCGAGATCTTAAAAAGAAAAGCCGGAAACGTTCCCATAAAATCTTCAATTATCCTTGGACTGGGGGAGGCGGAAGAAGATATTTTACGTACCCTGGGAGACCTCAAAGACGCCGGCGTGGATATAGTATACATCGGGCAGTACCTGAGCCCTTCGAAGGATCATTGGCCGGTTAAGAAATATTACGGCCCGAGTGAATTCCATTTCCTGAGGAAAAAAAGCAGGGAAATGGGATTTAAAGCGGTCCAGTCCGGCCCCATGGTCAGGAGCTCATACCGCGCCTACGACTCATACCGCGCCTGCCTTCAACCTGGTTGATTTTAACCAGGTTACATTATATAATGAGCCAACAAGTAGAACAGGATTTTCAGATGTCCAAAGACGAGAACAATCTAAAAAAGACCCCCCTATATAAAAAACATCTTGAACAAGGGGCGAGGATGGTCCCTTTTTCAGGATGGAATATGCCTGTACAATACACAAGTATAATCGAAGAACATATCCACACCCGGACCGCGGCGGGACTTTTTGACATATGCCACATGGGGGAGTTTTTCATAAAAGGCCCTACCGCCGAGAATGATCTAAACAGGCTCGTAACCTGCCATATAGATGACATGGCCGTGGGAAAATGCAAATACGGTTTTATGCTTAACGAGAAGGGCGGGATAATAGACGATCTTATCGTATTCAAGACCTCGGAAGACGAATACATGCTTGTCGTGAACGCCGGGACGACAGAGAGGGATAAGGCGTGGATAGAGAACAACATTTGTCCAAGAACTGAATTCTACGACGGGTCCGAAGAGACGGCAAAGATCGATATCCAGGGCCCGTTGTCCGCGGAGATAATGGGACGCCTGGCAGGAAAAGAGAAGATAGACGGAATAAAGCGGTATTATTTTGATCACATCGATATAATCGGGACCGGGGCGCTTGTCAGCCGCACAGGTTATACGGGGGAGTTGGGCTACGAGCTTTTCCTGCCCGCGAAATCAGCGGAAAAAGTATGGGACGAACTTATCAAGTTTGAAGAAGTAAAACCGGTCGGTCTTGGGGCGCGTGACACGCTGCGCCTCGAGATGGGATATTCCCTTTACGGTAACGATATAGACGAAGAACACACGCCTTTTGAAGCTAATATCGGCAAGTTTGTGTACATGGAAAAGGATTTTATCGGAAAAGAAGCGCTTCTCAAGCAGCAGGAGAAAGGTGTCAGGAGCATTTTGACGGGGTTCGTGTGCGAAGGCAGAAGGAGCGCAAGAAAGAATTTTGAAGTCGTCGCCGGCGAAAAAAAGATCGGGAAAGTTACAAGCGCCGCTTTTTCGCCGTGCCTGAAAAAAGGGATAGGCCTGTGCTATATGGAGAAAGAATTCATCGTCGAAGGCGAAGAGGTCGCGCTTACCGACGGAAGGATCGAGATCGACGCGTTCATTAAGCACATTCCGGCATATAAACACTAGCCCCGACTCGACCTGAATGGTCTCGTCGGGATAAATTCGCACTTATGATTTACTTGCACTGACGTGTTCGTAAATCATGTGCTCATTGAAGGAGGGAAGGATGATCCCGCAGGACCTGAAGTACACAAAAGATCACGAGTGGGTAAAGATAGAAGGGGAAGAAGCCGTTTTCGGCATTACTGATTACGCTCAAAGCGAATTAGGCGACATAACTTTTGTCGAGCTTCCCGAATCAGGAAAGGAATTCAAACAATCCGAGGCGATCGCGACGGTCGAGTCCGTGAAAGCCGCGAGCGACATTTACGCGCCTCTTTCCTGTAGTGTTGTAGAGGCGAATTCTTCCCTGCAGGACGTTCCGGAGGCCATAAATCAGTCTCCGTATAAGGAGGGATGGCTCTGCCGCGTAAAAATATCTGACGTGTCCGAACAGGATAACCTTATGGACGCCGCCGCGTACGAAAAATATCTGGAGGAGTCCGGTAAGTGAGCTATATCTCAAATACAGCTAAAGACCAGAAAGAGATGCTCGCATCCATCGGGATAAAGCTTGGAAAGATGGAAGATCTTTTCAAGGGAATTCCCCGCCAGCTGCGGGCTTTGTCGTTTGATCTTCCGCCGGGAAAGTCCGAGTACGAAGTCGTGGAATATTTTAAAGGCCTGGCCGCTAAGAACGCTACCAATACCTCCACTTTTGTCGGCGGCGGTTTTTACGATCATTATATCCCCGCGGCAGTCGACGCCATAGTTTCTCGTTCCGAATTTTACACCGCCTATACCCCGTACCAGGCAGAAGCTTCCCAGGGAACGCTTCAGGCCATATATGAATACCAAAGCTGCATCTGCAGGTTGACCGGGATGGAAGTGTCTAACGCCTCGCTCTATGACGGCGGAACTGCCCTCTACGAGGCTGCGATGATGGCTTTGCGGATCACCGGCAGAAACAAGATCATAATGGACGGCGGTGTCAGCCCCATATACCGCAAGATGATGCAGTGTTATACCAGCAATCTTTCCATTGATTTTGTCGATATCCCGGTAACACACGGACCGAACTACAGAGACGAGATATACAAGCATCTTGACGATAAAACGGCGGCGGTTATTTTGCAGAATCCTAATTTTTTTGGGACGATCGACGATCACAGCGATATAGCCAAAAGATGCCACAAGCAGGGCATACTGGTTATCGAAAGCGTTTATCCTGTATCTCTGGGGATATTGAAGACGCCGCGCGAAATGGACGCGGATATCACGACAGGGGAAGGGCAGAGTCTGGGGATACCGCTTTCATTCGGGGGACCGTACCTGGGCTTCATGGCCACAAAGAAGGAATTCGCCCGCAAGATGCCCGGAAGGATATCGGGGGCTACCACTGATGCCAGGGGCCGGAAAGGATTTGTCCTTACCCTGCAGACCAGAGAACAGCACATACGCCGGGAAAAGGCCACCTCGAACATCTGTTCCAACGAAGCGCTTTGCGCCATGCGCGCGCTTGTGTACCTGTCCCTGGTAGGCAAGGAAGGCCTGAAAGAAGTTGCCCGGCTTTGTATGGATAAGACCGAATACACTAAACAAAAACTTGAAGCCATCAAAGGCGTGGAAGTAAAAAAGAACTGGCCTACTTTCAACGAGTTTATTATAAAACTTCCCGAAGACCCCAACGAAGTGATCGGGAAATTGATAAATAAAGGCATAGCGGCGGGATTCCCGCTGGGCAGGTATTACAAGGAGTTGGCCAATTACATGCTTATTGCCGTTACGGAGAAGCGGACTAAAGAAGAGATAGACGCGTTTGCTGAAGCTCTGGAGGCCGCTTTATGAAACTGATATTCGAGAAGTCAAAGGAAGGAAGAAGAGGGGTAAAGCTGCCCGCGAGCGATGTTCCGGCGCGAGCGGAAGTTTCTTCCAGGTTCAAGAGAAGCAAGGACGCCGAACTTCCAAGTATTTCGGAATCCGAAATTGTGAGACATTTTACCAATCTTTCGAAGATGAATTTCGGGGTCGATTCCCACTTTTATCCGCTTGGTTCCTGCACCATGAAATATAATCCCAAATTCACCGAAAAGATCGCCGGCATGGAAGAGTTTACTTCGCTTCATCCGCTTCAGCCGCAGCTCGTGAACGGCAACACGCTGACGCAGGGGGCGCTGGAGATCATCTACAATCTGGAGGAAGTGCTTTGCGCGATCACGGGCATGGACGCGTATACGTGCCAGCCCATGGCGGGGGCGCACGGCGAACTCACGGGAATTATGCTGATCGCCGCTTATCATAATCACCGCGGCAACAGAAAGAAATACATTCTCATTCCGGATTCAGGTCACGGGACGAATCCCGCGTCCGCGGCAATAGCGGGATACGAAGTCAAAGCGATCTCCTCGGACGAGAACGGCGTGATGGACCTCGGTGAATTCAAGAACGCCTTAAATGAAGAAGTCGCTGCCGTTATGTTGACGTGCCCGAACACGCTCGGGGTATTCAATCCGCACATAAAAGAGATATCCGACCTTACGCACGAAGCGGGCGGACTTATGTATTACGATGGCGCGAACCTGAACGCCATCATGGGCAAGGCCCGCCCGGGAGACCTGGGTTTTGACGTCGTTCATCTCAACCTCCATAAGACCTTCGGAACTCCGCACGGCGGCGGAGGTCCGGGCGCCGGCCCCGTGGGGGTAAAGACGGAGCTGGTTCCCTTTTTGCCGATTTCACGCGTTGTTAAAAAGAAAGACGGCACTTTTATGCTTAATTACGAAGAGCCTCTTTCGATCGGTTACATATCGCAGTTTTACGGAAACTTCGGCGTAATGCTCAAGGCGTACGCTTATATTCTTCTTCTGGGGAAAGAAGGCCTTATCGATGTAAGCGAAAACGCGGTTTTGAACGCGAATTATATAAAAAGCAAATTGAAAGATTACTACGATATTCCGTACGACCGGAACTGCATGCATGAGTTCGTTCTTTCCGCTTCACGGCAGGCTGAAAAAGGGGTTCAAGCCCTTGATATCGCTAAAGGATTGATAGACAAGGGTATCCATCCGCCAACGGTGTATTTTCCGCTGATCGTAAAAGAAGCCATGATGATAGAGCCTACCGAGACCGAGTCAAAAGAGACCCTGGACTGGTTCATTGAAGTCATGATCGAGTTTGCGCGTCTCGCGGAAAGCGACCCGGATGCCTTCAAAAAATTCCCCGACACGACCCCTGTCGGGCGCCTAGACGAAGTAAAAGCCGCAAAAGACATGGATCTTGCCAGCTTGGCCTAGCATGAGCAGTTGATCATTATGCTATTAGTTGAATTTCAGACAGATATTCCGGAAGAGCAATTAGCAATGGACGAGCTGCTTCTGCAAAAAGCAGAAGCAGGCCGGCTGGGGGAGACTCTGCGTTTTTGGGAGGCGGAAGAGTACTTTGTTGTAGTCGGGCGCGCGTGTAAAGTAAGGGAAGATTGTTTGGAAGAAAAATGCACCCGGGATTACGTAAAAATTCTACGGCGCATATCGG
>JBAROI010000107.1:0-5425 GCA_049642015.1 Candidatus Omnitrophota bacterium
AACTTCTTTTTGATCTCAAACAAAATGAGCCGGATTCCCGGACAAGGACAGAAATACTTTACCTGTGCAATCTTCTCCTGCTTTATGGCGATGAGACGGTGAGGCATAACGCGGCACAGGAAAGGAACAACTTACTCAGGGACATGTATAAATTGGGTCCGGTGATAGATCCGAATATTTACCGCCGGGATTCTATCAGAGCTGTAGCAGATCTTGAATTGCCGGATGCTATCGTGAAAGCGGCAGGCGCGGCCTACGTTAAGGTCCTGGTCCTGAAGCTAAAGAAAAAGCCCTCCGAAATAACCATACCCGTGGGTAGGGAATCCAGGGAAAGCGGCGAAAGAATATTAGCTGCTTTTGTGGATGGAATTGTAACGGCGGGAGCCAGGGTTATCGATACCACAGACAGTGGAGCGATATTGACTTCTACGCCACTGATGTATTTCGCGAGCAGGTATTTGTTGAACGACAAAGGAATGCCTGTGGATGGTATTGTGGAAGTTACGGCAAGCCATTTGCCGAAACAGCAGAACGGACTAAAACCCACTCTGGGGCCGGTTAATTTCACGACCAGTGAAATGAAGCTGTGGCTCAGCATGACTCACGATATGATCGATGCTAAAGTCTACGAGGAAGAGGTAACAGACGAGCAGAGAGCGCGGAATGTAATGAGAGCGCCTGTTTTGGAACCGTATCATGTGCTTCTTGCGGCCGCCTTGCAGGGTTCCGATAAATGGCTTGGATACGTGGAAGCGGTGCAGAAAGGCAATATGACTTTACGGGAAGCTATAGACAACATACGGCCTCAAGCCGAAGAGTTTATGGCCACGAAACCTCTGACGGGCATGACGCTTGCCGCTGATTCCGGTTTTGGTTCCATGGGTCCGATAATAAGGGGTATACTGACTGACCTGGGAGCTACCCTGGAAGATATCGGCCCGGAGGCAGATTATGCCAAGGCGGTTCACGACGCAAATCCAAATAACCCGGACAACCTGGTTTACTTGCTCGATAAAGTAAAGGAAATATTCGCAAGTCTCGGTATGGCGTTTGATGTGGACGGGGACAGGCTTGGTGTAGTGACACTGGACGGGAAAAAATTGAGAGGAGATGATATATCCTGCATTATAGCTCCCATAGTGATACGGCAGGCGATCGAAAGAGCCGCGAAAGCGGGCATCAAGAACTTTAAACCCGTTATCGTCTTGAACGTCCTGTGCAGCGACAGGCTTAAGAAAGTCATCACAGAGGCCGGAGGCGTTCCGATCGAATGCGCCGTTGGTTTTAATAAGGTGAAAGAGGCCATGGTGAGCCCTTATGAGCTTTATCTGGCGCAGTACCCGGAGATGAAAGGAAAGCCCGAGATAACCCCGGACCAAACGGCTGAAATGGGCATCGAGATCTCTTCACACATTATGTTTAAGGAGAATTTCAACGCGGATGACGCGTTTTTCGCCGTTATAAAACTCCTTGGGATATTGACGAAAGAAGCAGAAAAGATCAGGCATGATAAAAGGGAAGTTCCCGGGAACCTCCTCGACGTTATGCTGGATAAACTCGACACGGATCATCATACGGGCGAATGGAGGACCCCGATGGTATCCAATGAAGCCAGGATAGAGGTCACCGCGAGGATCAGGGAACATTATGAAAGGATGGCGCAGGTTCATCCGTTAAAATACAGGATAAGGAACACCCTGGACGGGCTTAAAGTGGATTTCCTGAAACAGGGTAAGGTTATAGGCTTTCTTGCCGTCAGGCCTTCCGGGACGTCGCCTGAAATGGTGATCGCGATAAACTCACTGGACAGCAAAGATGCTTTTAATCTGATAAAGAACGATTACTTTGCGCAGATGCAAAGGTTCAGTGATCACATCAAGTGGGAAAAAGCCGGGAAACCGGCGCTTGAACCTGAATTATATTACGAGCAGACTCACGCGTTTGCTTTTGAAAAAAGGAAACTGCCCGTAAGCCAGGAATTTCAGGCGGGTTTTACTGATGAAACTGAAGCCTCCCGTTCTGTCCCGCACAGCTCTGGAACAGGCGCCATGCGTCTGGGCGAGGTCGACCAGAGTTCGGCGTCGGATGATAGAGAAGGGAAATTGCCGACAAAAAAGACAGTGGTCGACCAGGCCGATCTTTTTGCGAAATTCGTGGGGCGTATGGCGAAAGCAAGAATGGAGAAGGGTGAAGTTTTCGTCATCGCAATTGACGACGATCTTGGAGAGATCCAGGAAGGTTCGATGACGCCGATCACCCAGAATTTTATCCGCGAACTTGAAAATATGACTGACGAGAGGGGCGAGAAACTGTTCCCGAAACTCGTGGTCAAACGGGGCAGCGGAACGAAGGGAACGCTCTTGCAGGGGATACAATCAGAGATCAGTAATGGTGCGAAAAAGAACAACGTTTTCCTTGTAACAAGACATCAAAATCTGGAGAAGGACATTTTCAAAAAACTGGAAGCCGCCTGGATCACCGGAATAGACGATGAAGAGGGGAGAAGCATGAATTATCTTCCGGTTCTGGAAGCAGTAACGCTTATGATGATGTCGGCCCTTGACATCAACCCAACAGAGATCAAAAAGCTTTACGACGCGATAGCCCGAAAGCCCATTCCTGCGCATATACTTGAAGAATACATGCTTAAAAGGAAGTTTTACGTGCTGCCAAGGATCACGCGCGTCCAGCCGAAAGAATTGAGGGAGTTCTACGAAACAGTCAGAAGGATCTACCTCGCCGCCTAATTCAACCCGGCTAAAACCAACCAGGTTGAATTAACAATTGAGACGGGCGTATATGCCCGTCTCTTTTTTATATCACCTTATATATAAAGGACTTATACAATTTACCGACTTTTTAATTCAACCTGATTGGTAATTATGTGTTAGGGTATAAAAAAGTAAGGTAGGTTAAATTGACTTTTGCCTATTAATAGTATATAATTTAATAAAGTAGTGTAAAAGTTAAAAAAGTAAGCTAAATAAATTATTATATAGGTGCAAAATATGAGTATAGGTATGCGCAAAAATTACATACTTTTAAAAACGATAAGCCTGATCTTGGTATTTTCGTTTTCTTTTTGCAACGCGAGCATAGCTGCGGTTGAAAAACCGGAGGAATCGCAAGCCCAGGAGGAAACTAAAACCAAAATAACGGTAGAGGATATCGGTATAGCTATTGATTCAGGAACAGTAAAAAACAAATACAAAGGCAGAAGCGATAAAATAATCGTCCACATACAGGATGCTCACTGTAACTACGAAGCGCAGAACAACATCAATAAGATCCTCGACCAGCTCTGGAAGGATTACGGCGTAAAAATGATCTCGGTTGAAGGCGCGGAAGGAATCGTTGACACGACGTGGTTCAAAGCATTTCCGGACGCCGAAATACGCAAAGAAGTAGCTGACTATTTCATGAAAAAAGGCGAGATAACCGGAGCGGAATTTTTCTCGATCAATACCGACTATGACGGGACTATTTATGGAGCGGAAGAACGCGAGTATTACGTCAAGAACCTTAAAGCGTTCACGAGCGTCTATCCCCACAAGAACGTCATTGAAAATTATTTTCTAAATCTTCGAACGATCGCCAATCGCCTAAAATCAACCATATACCCGCCAAAACTGAAAGAGCTTGACCGCATGGTCCGCGATTTTGATGAAAAAGAAGTCGAACTAAGCGACTTTTCGGAATATCTATACAAAAACGCGAAGAAATATCGCG
Source organism: Candidatus Omnitrophota bacterium (assembly GCA_049642015.1). Lineage (GTDB taxonomy): Bacteria > Omnitrophota > Gorgyraeia > Tantalellales > Tantalellaceae > JBAROI01. Next base: position 3,730 of record JBAROI010000107.1, read on the forward strand.
TCCCCGTTGACGACCTTGTTGATTTCAAGAAGCTCGTGGACACGCTCGATTACGAAAAGAAGATCGATTTTGACATCGTCGACCAGGAAAGGAGCAATTACATAGACGCGCTAAGCAAGAAATTATCGAAAGAAAAAATGGCGGACCTGGTCGCACAGAGTATACGCTTCAAAAAAGGACAGATAAAGTCCGTAGAGTTTTATTCGTACTTAAGGGATCTCGCGAACGAATACAATATACCGATCGTGAGAGAATACCCCAACCTGTTTTACTACTATTTGTACACAAAACTTTATGACACCATCAATAACGAGAACCTGTTCAAAGAGATCAATGTGATCACAGCGCGCCTGAAGGACAAGCTTTTCACCGACGGCATGCAGAAGAAGCTGGACAAATATTCCAATGCCGTAGACCTTTATATCGATCTTCTTAATATAGAGATGACCAACGATGATTACGATGTCTTTCAGGGATATGAGAAAGAATTTACCCTTGATGACATGGTGGTCTTTTTCGACGGCCTGTCCGCCAAGTACGGCATGAAATATTCCCTGGGAAGCGTTCCCGTCCAGGTAAGCGAGAACCTGCCGGACATGGTCGATTTCTACGAAGTCGCCATGAAGAGAGATAAGGTTCTTGTGGAAAACACGCTGAAGCAGATGGATAGGGAAGGCACGGATATCTGCGTGATGATCGCCGGCGGTTTTCATACGAAAGGGTTTGAGAATATTCTGGAAAGAAAAAGCGTCTCCTATCTTGTCGTTACCCCCAAGATAACAAAGGACGTCGAAACGCCCTATATCAAGGTCCTTACGAATCAGAGGACCTCCCTTGAGGACATTATCACTGAAAGCGCCGCCATGCCGGGAATGAAAACCAGTAAGACCGGTGAGAAGGGGATGCTTTCGCCGCTCCTTAAAGTCGCTTATAACATCAATCTGTTCCTGGAAGACAGGACCGAACTGGAAAGGTTGTCCAAGATGATAGGCGAGATCGATGGTGTAACTTTGATGACTAACACGGCAATGACATTCGATGATATAGTTAACCGGCTTGTGTATTCGTGGCTTGAGAAAGTCAAGGCGAAATTACAGGCAGACCTTGGAGAAGAAGGCATGGAGGAATGGAGTGGATTTCTGGCTGAGCCTTTGAAATGGAATCTGCTGCTTAGGGCTTACGTGCATAATCTATATGCAGCGCGCCTGCCCGGACGTAAAGCGGGCGTGATCGTGCCGGGATTTTTATCGCATAGAGCGATATACACGATCATCGGAGTTATAGGCCGGGCTTTCGTAGCATACAGAAGCGGAGAACTTGGCATGCCTGAAGCCGAAATGAAAATAGCGGTGGAAGAGGGAAAACCGGAGAAGCCGACGGCTGTGATCCCGCAGGCGATAAGGGATCGTATTGAAAGAAAAGGGCCGGTATATCTTCTCCCGGCTACTATGCCGCGTGAAGCAGGAGCCCCGGAGGGGCGGCTTGCTGCTTACTGGGTAGGTTCACGGGGACCGGCTGAGAGTTCCGTGGTAGAAGCTGCAGATGCGAGAGTTTCTCTTAACGAGATATTGACTTCTCCTGACAGTGAAACCGTGGAGAGTTTTCTCGGTGCCGGAGTCGTGCTGACTTTCGGCCGCAAATTTCCCGTCTTTGGCGCGTTGACATCTCAAATCATGATGCCTGAACAGTTTGACAC
>JBAROI010000108.1:0-3016 GCA_049642015.1 Candidatus Omnitrophota bacterium
GCGGGTCCGAGGTATTTCCTCGGATCGAACTCTTTCGGCTTTGTCGCCAGCACTTCACGGATCTTAGCCGTCATTGCCAGGCGCCCGTCCGAATCGATATTGATCTTACATACGGCCGATTCAGCCGCTTTACGGAGTTGATCTTCGGGAACGCCGACGGCATTTTCCAGGTTGCCGCCGTATTTATTGATGATCTCCACGTATTCGGGGACTACGGAGCTTGCGCCATGAAGCACAATGGGAAAGCCCGGTAATCTCTTTTCAACTTCTTCTAGGATATCGAACCTCAAAGGAGGAACCTCTTCGCCGGGCTCCAGCTTGAACTTGTACGCCCCGTGAGAAGTCCCTATCGATATGGCGAGACTGTCTACACCGGTCTTTGAAACGAACTCTTCCACTTCTTCGGGTTTAGTGTAATGGGTTACTTCGTGGCTTACCTCGTCCTCTATGCCCGCAAGAACTCCAAGCTCGCCCTCGACCGAAACATCATGCTGGTGGGCGAAATCCACGACCTTTTTGGTGAGGATTATGTTGTCCTCGAACGAATGAGCCGAACCGTCGATCATAACGGACGAAAAACCGGATTCTATGCATGAAACGCAAAGTTCGTAAGTATCACCGTGGTCAAGGTGTAAAGCTACCGGGATCTTGGAACCCGCGGTCTTTATAATTTCCATGGCGCCTCTGGCGATGTATCTTAATAGGACTTCGTTGGCGTATTTCCTGGCACCGGAAGAAACCTGCAGGATAACGGGAGAGTTGGTCTCTATGCAGGCCATTATTATGGCCTGTATCTGCTCCATGTTGTTGAAATTATAACCGGGAATGGCGTATTTGCCGTCAACGGCCTTAGCATACATCCCCCTGGTGTTAACAAGGCCTAACTCATTATAACTAACCATTATCTTTCCTTTCCTTAATGAGCACATGATTTACAAATACTATTGTATTTGTAAATCATCAGTGCGAATTAACCCAGCACTAATTTAATGAAATTAGTGCTGGGTAAGTTCGGACACAAGACTTACGTTCGCTTTGCTCCGTAAGTCTTGTCCTCACTTAAATCAAGGGAATATTTTATCAAGTTTTCGGTACAATACAAGCGAAAAATGCGGCAAGGTTATTGTTATAACTCTATGTCGCTGCTTTTCTTATAGCGAAGGGCGCCTTTCCTGTCCAGCTGTTTCAGGCGGATGACCATGTCGCGGGCAAGGTTATGGGTCCTTCTTTTGGGGAATCCGGGGAACATATTGACGTCTACGACGTAAGCGTCCTTTAGGTTATTGTCGACAACAACATCCGTCCCCGTGAAATCCAGGCTCAGTGCTTTTGTCGCCTGGAGAGCCGTCTTCTTTATTTTTGAAAGTAATCTCTCGGGGATCACTTCCAGAAGAGACGGATCGCCCCACCCTCCCTGGGAAATGTTCGTGGTAACGGAGTCTATGTGGTTTCTTCTCGGATAGACGTAAAGGACTTTATCCAGAAACGTGTAAACCCTGAAATCCACTTTGTCGCCTTTGATATTCAAAGGTTCTATCGCTCCTTCGATGGAAACGTGTTTTTTGAGTAAATTACTCAAGAAGGTCGAATTTCCCGTCACGTCATGGAACTTCCAGCCGTAATCAGACTTACGGCTGACTATTTTTTCGCTTCTGAACCCGAAATTCGTCTGCCAGTCCCCCAGCTGAAGAAAGGTTATTCCCTTACCCATGGACCCGCAACGCGGTTTGATGTATAGCTTTTGCCCTTTCTCAAGCATCACATTAATGTCCCTAACCCGTCTCGTTTTCAAAATCGGCGGCGTCGCCACGCCTTTTTTTGCGAGCGCATCCATTACAAGTATTTTATCCCTGTAAAACGCGGAAAGAAGCGGATTATTAACAAAAAGGACCTCTTTCTCCGAAAGGGACGATTTAATGATATTGACCATTTCATTGCAAAATCGCGTGAATTTTTTATAAAACGTGGCGTTCCCGTATATCCCTTTGTATCCGCGGCACTCAATGTGGTGATCCCAATAAACAAAGGGAAAAAAAGTGAAAATAATGACCTTTTCCGTATCGATCTTCGGCAGTTGGGCGTCTAAAAACGGGCTGTATTCAACGGTCTTGTACTTGAAGCCCTGTCCGTGAATGAAGCGCTTTTCCCTGTTGAGTTTCTTGTACGAATCGTAATCGCCCCAGTCGCCGATGGACAAAATTGTGGTGTCTTTTTTCTTCTTATTCATGAACTAAACCAGGTCCTTTTTTAGATATTTATACCCCTTCGTGAGGCGCCCTTCCTGCAAAATAACGGCTTTCCGTATTTCCGCCGGGATAGCCGCATGAGCAGTAATGTCTTTGACACCGTGCGCGGCTATCTGGTATACATAGTCGCGTATTAAAGAACCGAAGTCTTTCGAGGAGTCTTTTGGAAGCTCCGCCGGCAGATTATCTACGGCCAGAACGGTTACACCTTTGCCCTTATAGCCGTCGACGTAAGCATCCTTTACGGGATCGTAAGTATACACCGGATCGTTAAGCGACGCCACTTTGTGTGTAAACTCGATCGAACCCATGATATCACAAGATATGTCGGATATCAATTCTAATCGAAAATTCCTGCGCCTGAAAGCTTTTTTGATCATATCTTTAGTTACCATTCTCGGATAACGCCTGTCCCAATAGCTCGTGTGAACCAGCATGTTGAGATAGGGCAGATAATTGTCCAGATTCGACTCAAACCTCTTCGGATGCTCCAGATATTCTTCAAAATAAAACCCCTTACCGTCTTTTGTGCGGAGCTTTTCCTCTCTCAGGAAAACGATCTTGTAGATCTCATTGTGCACATACTTCTGGTGTTTAATAAACTGGCCTATGTCCCTGGGATGGATCTCGACCGCGTTCAATAAACTAAGGATCTCCTGGACGCCCTTGCTTACATTACCATGTCCGGTTATCCCGATGATAAAGGGGGATATCTTTTTGCCAAAACCTTTCCTGCGAATATGCCTGTCGATCCTTCCCATATCCTTTTT
>JBAROI010000109.1:0-23023 GCA_049642015.1 Candidatus Omnitrophota bacterium
CCCTTCTTTCAAGAAGTCAGGTCTTTGAATTCAAGCCCCTTGAAGAAAAGGACATCCTCGCCATCATGAATAAAGCGCTTGAAGATAAGACGCGGGGGCTGGGGGAGAAAAAGATCCAGATAGACAAAGAAGCCCTCGGGCATCTCGCGAAGATCTCAGATGGCGACGCGAGAAAAGCTTTGAGCGCCCTGGAAATAGCCGTTCTTACGACCGCCTCCGACAAAAAAGACGCCGTACAAATAGGGCTTAAAGAAGCCGAAGAATCCATACAGAAGAAAGCCATTGTTTATGACAGAGACGGCGACGCCCACTATGACACGATCAGCGCCTATATCAAGAGCATGCGGGGATCTGATCCGGACGCGGCGCTTTACTGGCTGGCAAAAATGATCATAGCGGGAGAAGACCCGCGGTTTATCTCAAGGCGCCTCGTGATATGCGCCTCTGAAGACGTGGGGAATGCTGATCCTCAGGCGCTCGTCGTGGCGAACGCGGCGATGCAGGTCGCAGATTTTGTCGGGTTTCCCGAAGCGAAGATCCCCCTCGCGCAGGCCACGGTCTATGTCGCTTGCGCGCCGAAAAGCAACGCTTCTTACATGGCCATAGAAAAGGCGATGGCAGATCTCGAGGAGCAAAGGACACAGGAAGTTCCTGGCGATCTGAAGGACGCCAGTTATTTTGGCGCGGAAAAACTCGGCCACGGGCTGGATTACAAATACGCACACTCTTTTAAGGACCACTACGTTGAACAGGATTACGTGCGCAAAAAGAAAAAATATTATATCCCGGGCGACCTGGGGTTCGAGAAAAAGATCAAAGAGTGGATGGAGCACATTAAGCGTGAAGGAACACGGAAAAGTAGTAAAGGTAAATAATAATATAGCAGAGATCGAGGTCAAGCCGCATGAAGAGTGTCACAAATGCGGCGTGTGCGGAGCGGCGCGCCCGAGACGCATTACGGTCAGCGGAGAAAACGTGCCCGGACTTGCCGCCGGGGATAATGTCGAGGTTGAAATAGAACCGTCAGCGATGCTAAAATTGTACTCGCTTTTATATGGCGCTCCCCTCGTGGCGTTCGTGGGAGCGAGTCTTTTACTTTACGCTGTCTTACGCTCACCACTCGTGAGTTTTGCAGGTGCCCTGGCCGCTACTATTTTTACCTATATAGCAGCAGGCCGCCTCACAAGAAAGATCCGGATATTCTCGCCACACATCACCAAAAAATAACCCCTGCCAGTCCCGCAAACGCGGGGATCCCCGCTTGCGCGGGGATAACAATAGTTAAATTTATTCTTGACTTCTTTAGTAAGGTATAGTAAGATTACCGCCTGTTGAGCAATACCGGCAAGGAGGAAAAATGGAAGAAAAAGTCAGAGAGGCTATAGAAAAAATACGCCCGCTTTTACAGAGAGACGGCGGGGATATAGAACTCATTTCAGCGGAAGAAGGTATTGTAAAAGTAAGGCTTCAGGGAGCCTGCGCGGGTTGCCCGATGAGCCAGATGACACTGAAAGGCGTCGTGGAAGAAGCTATAAAAAAAGCAGTTCCCGAGGTCAAAAGCGTAGAGACGGTTTAACGGAGGCAATAAGAAATGCGCTTGACCACAAAGTCTTCATATGGAGTAAGAGCTCTTATTAACCTGGCTGCTGTGTACAAAAGAAAGCAGCCGGTCTCCATAAGGAGCATCTCAAAAGAAGAGGGGATATCGACCATTTACCTGGAGCAGATATTCAACACCCTGAAAAACCGCGGGCTTGTAAAAAGCACACGCGGGCCAAAGGGGGGATATGTGCTTGCAAAGGACCCCGCGAAGATAAACGTCTATGAGGCTATAAAGATCCTGGAGGGAGATGTTTCTTCCGTGCGGTGTGTGCCCAAAAGCGGGGGCGGAAAAACATGCGCCCGGCTCTGCAACTGCGCGTCAAAAGAGGTATGGGACGAGCTTACCCTCCAGATCAAAAAAACGCTCGAAGATTTTTCTTTTAAATATCTGGCGGAACGGGCCATGAAAATAAACCCGAAGAAGTGGCCGGTAGCGAGGTGATATCGGATGGAAAAGATCTATCTAGACAATAATGCCACGACAAAAGTGCACCCAGAGGTGCAGGAAGCGATGCTTCCTTTCTTCCAGGAGATCTACGGGAACGCTTCAAGCGTTCACGCTTTCGGCAGAGAAGCAAAAAAGCACCTGGAAGAGGCGCGAAGAAAAGTGGCTTCCATGCTCGGCGCGTCTTCACCGGACGAGATAGTTTTTACTTCAGGCGGAACGGAGTCCGACAATTTCGCTATCACAGGAGTGGCCTCGGCGCTCAAGGATAAAGGAAAACACATCATTACGTCGTCGGTTGAGCACAGCGCCGTTCTCAACACGTGCAAGCTTCTTGAAAAACAGGGCTTTAAGGTAACGTACTTGGGCGTAGATCAATACGGCCTAATAGATCCGGAAGAGCTGAAGAAAAGCATAACAGATGAAACCATCCTTGTAAGCATAATGGCCGCGAACAACGAGACCGGGACGATCATGCCCATCGAGGAAATAGGCAATATATGTGAAGAGAAGGGCGCCATTTTCCATACTGACGCCGTGCAGATGGCGGGAAAGCTCCCGTTTGATGTCCAAAAAATAAAAACGAATCTGGCGTCTATATCCGGCCACAAGATCCACGGCCCCAAGGGGGTCGGCGCTCTTTATATCCGCAAGGGGACGAAGATCGATCCCTACCAGCATGGGGGACATCACGAAAAAGGACGGAGAGCCGGCACGGAAAATGTCCCGGGCATTGTTGGATTCGCCAAGGCGTGCGAGATCGCTGCCGGATCCGGAGAAAAACATTATAAGGAAGTAAAGAGGCTCAGGGACCTTCTGCACGAGAAGATAACAGAAAAGATATCTCATACGCAACTTAACGGGCATCCGGAAAAGCGCCTGCCTAACACTTTAAATATCAGCTTCCAGTACCTGGAGGGAGAATCCATATTATTGAGCCTTGATCTTGAGGGTATTGCCGTTTCGACCGGTTCGGCGTGCACTTCAGGGAGCCTGGAACCATCTCATGTGCTCAAAAGCATGGGGATGGAGCCGTTATTTCTGCAGGGCTCGATCAGGTTTTCGCTTAGCATGTTCAATACGGAGCAGGATATTAGTTATGTCATGGAAAAGCTGCCCCCCATTATCGAGAGGTTGCGGAAGATGAGCCCGGTATATGAGGAGGATAAGTAATGGAAGAATATTCTGACAAAGTAATGGAACATTTTCGTAACCCAAGGAACGTAGGCCAGATAGAGAATCCCAGCGGAAGAGGAAAAGTGGGCAACCCTATCTGCGGGGACATTATGGAGATCTATATAAAAGTTGATGATAACGAAGTAATAACCGACGCGAAGTTCAAGACTTTCGGGTGCGGGGCCGCGATCGCCTCAAGCTCCATATTGACGGAGCTTATAAAGGGAAAGACGATCGAAGAGGCAAAAAAAATCTCAAATAAAGCAGTGATCGAAGCCCTGGGAGGGTTGCCAAAGGTAAAAATGCACTGTTCAGTCCTTGCAGAAGAGGCCCTCGAGAAGGCGATCGAGGACTATTACAGCAAAATGAATAAAAAATAGTCATATTAACTTGGTTGTTGTATAATATATGAACCAAAAATTGGAAAATATCAGAAGAAAGAAAGAGGAAATTAGAAAGGAAATATTCAAGCAATTGCGGGAGCAGGATCCTTCGTTACGGAGGGAGAGGAGCCGCAAGGTGCAGGACAAGCTTCTTTCTAGCAGTGAATATAAGAACAGCAAGGTAGTGATGACTTATGTGTCGCTGCCGACAGAAGTCGACACCTACGATATAATCAGAGAAACGCTGGAAAGAGGCAAAAAATTAGCTGTACCGAGCATTGATACAGTAAGCCGAACGATAATAGCTTCAGAGCTTACATCGATAGATGACCTGGTCGAAGGACACTTCGGGATATACGAACCGAAAGATGGGCCAGCCAGAACGATACAACCGGAGGAGATAAGCCTTATTGTAGTCCCAGGAGTAGCATTTGACAGAAAAAACATGAGACTGGGAAGAGGAAAAGGGTATTACGACAAATTCCTTGCAAATAAGGACATATCTTCTGCGAAAACAATCGGGTTGGCGTTCAAGTTCCAGGTCTTAGACTCACTCCACCCAGATCCTCATGATATACCCGTTTCCAGGGTTATCACAGAATAACTTCCGCAGTAGCAGACATTAAAGTTCGAGAAAATAATGGGAGGTTATTATGAACGTAGGAAAAATTACCATTAACTATATAGGGTTTGCTCTTCTTGGCAGCGCCTTTTTCTTTGTTCTCGGGTATGTTCTAAGGAAATATACCGCGAAGATGAAAGTAAAACGCGCCGAGGACAAGGCAAAAAGCATTATCACGCAGTCAAAAGTAGACGCCGAGCGCCGCAAAAGAGAAGCCGCCCTGGAAGCAAAAGATCTCTTGCTCAAAATGAGAACGGAGTTCGCGGAAGAGACCAAAGAACGCAGGAAAGAGCTTTCAGCCGTGGAAAAGCGCCTCCTGCAGAGGGAAGAAAACCTCGACAGAAAAGTCGAAATGATCGACCAGAAAGAAAAAGAGCTGCATAAAACCACGTCGCATGCGCGCCAGATGAAGGAAGATGCAGGCCGGAAAAAAGAACAACTGGAAAGGTTGTTCAACGAAGAAAAGCAGCGGCTTCAGGAGATCTCCGGCATGAGCAAAGAGCAGGCCAAGAAGATGCTCGTGCAGAAGATGGAAGGCGAGGCAAAAAATGAAGCCGCGCTCGCCATCAAAAAGATCCAGGAAGAGACAAAAGACAAGGCGGATAAAGAAGCCCGCAAGATCGTCGGCCTGGCCATACAAAAGTGCGCGGTGGACCACACGGTCGATACTACGGTAAGCGTTGTGAACCTTCCCTCCGAAGAGATGAAGGGAAGGATCATAGGAAGAGAAGGCAGGAACATACGCGCTCTTGAGATGGCGACGGGCGTGGATATTATCATTGACGACACCCCCGAAGCCGTTATTATTTCCGGGTTCGACAGGCTGCGCAGGGAAGTAGCGAGGATCTCTCTTAACAGGCTTCTGGAAGACGGGCGTATACATCCCGGCAGGATCGAGGAAGTCGTTGCCAAGGTAAAGAAAGAAATAGAAGCGAACGTAAAGCAGGAAGGGGAGAACACCCTTCTGGACCTCGGTGTTCACGGCGTGCATTCGGAGATCGTGAAGCTCCTGGGACGCCTGAAATTCCGCACCAGCTACGGCCAGAACGTGCTTCAGCACTCCAAGGAAACAGCGTACCTGATGGCGACGATGGCGGGAGAACTCAGGCTGGACGTCAACCTTGCCAAGCGCATCGGCGCTCTGCACGACATCGGCAAGGCGGTCTCTCATGAGGTAGAAGGGACGCACTCAAAGATCGGAGCTGAGCTCGCGAAAAAATACGGGGAACCGGACATCGTGGTCCACGCGATCGAGGCGCACCATGGGGATGTCGAACCAAAAACACTTCTGGCGGTCCTGGCGCAGGCCGCGGACGCCATAAGCGCGGGACGTCCCGGGGCGAGAAGAGAGACACTGGAATCTTACATCAAGCGCCTCGAGGACCTGGAGGGCATTGCTAACGAGTTTGAGGGCGTTGAAAAGACTTACGCCATCCAGGCGGGACGCGAGATACGCATCATTGTCCAGCCGGAAAGGATAGACGACGCCAGGGCGGCCGTGATGGCGCAAGAGATAAAGAAGAAGATCGAAAGCGGAATGCAGTATCCCGGCCAGATCAAAGTCGTGGTCATCAGGGAGACGAGATCGATCGAATACGCTAAATAGAAAGGCAAGATATGCGAATTTTGTTTCTAGGGGACATAGTCGGACGTCCGGGACGCCAGGTTGTCCAAGACATATTGTCCGATTTCAGGAAAGAGAAAAAGATCGATTTCGTCATAGCCAACGGCGAGAATGCCGCCGGAGGAAGCGGAGTTACGCCGAAAATAGCGGACGAGCTGTTCGCGGACGGCGTGAACGTGCTTACTTCGGGAGACCATATCTGGAAAAAGCCAGAAATATATGATTATCTTAAGATCAGCTCTAAGCTCATACGCCCCGCCAATTATCCCGAAGGCGCGCCCGGCAGAGGGTCGACAGTTGTAGATATTGGCGGCGGCAGGAAGATCGGCGTGGTCAACCTGGTCGGCCGGGTTTTCATGGAGGCCGTGGACTGCCCTTTCGTGAAAGCGAAAGAGGAAATAGATAAAATACGCAAAGAGACGCCGGTGATCATTGTGGACCTGCACGCGGAAGCGACCAGCGAGAAAATCGCGATGGGATGGTACCTTGACGGGCTGGTGAGCGCCGTAGTGGGCACGCACACGCACGTTCAGACGGCCGACGAAAAGATCCTGCCCGCCGGCACCGCGTATATTACCGATTGCGGGATGACCGGTCCGTTCGATTCCGTGATAGGCCGCAAAAAAGAGCAGATCCTGATGAGGTTTCTCACGCAGCTTCCCACGCGCTTCGAAATGGCCACCGACGGAGTGGAAATGCATGGCATTATAGTGGAAATAAATGATTCGACGGGAAAAGCCGTCAGTATAGAGCGGGTACAGAAAAAGACGGGTTGATGGATAAGACGGGCGTTCAAGTTTATACAGTAAGCCAGCTTACGCGGGACATCCGTTCCGTGTTAGAGGGGACTTTCCCGGAGATATGGGTCGAGGGAGAGATCTCGAATTTTAAAATTTATCCCTCGGGGCATATGTATTTCAGTCTTAAGGACGAGAAAAGCGTCATCAACTGCGTCATGTTCAAGAATAACAGCTCGAAACTTTCCTTTGCCGTCGAAGACGGCATGCATGTTCTGTGTTCCGGGCGGATAAGCGTTTACGACAAAAGGGGCCAGTATCAGCTTTATGTGAGTGCTGTCGAGCCGAGAGGCAAGGGAGCGCTTCAGCTCAAGTTCGAGCAGCTTAAAAAGAAACTTCAAAAAGAGGGATTATTTGACGAGGGGGCGAAAAAGCCCCTGCCGTTTTTGCCGGTGCATGTCGGGGTTGTCACCTCGGCCACGGGCGCGGCGATCAGGGACATCCTGAAGGTAGCGTGCCGCAGGTTCGCCAATATCGAGATCACCATACGCCCCGTTAAAGTCCAGGGAGACGAAGCAAAACACGAGATCGCTCAGGCCATCGAAGAGTTCAACGAGTTTAACAGTCACCTTGAAGAAGAGAAAAGCGAAGAGCACCCCGTAGATGTTCTTATAGTAGGCCGCGGCGGGGGCAGCCTGGAAGATCTGTGGGCTTTCAACGAGGAAAAAGTCGCACGGGCGATACACGTTTCGGAGATCCCCATAATAAGCGCGGTCGGACACGAGATCGACTATACGATCTCAGACTTTACGGCTGATTTTCGCGCCGCTACGCCGTCGGCTGCCGCGGAACTTGTCATACCGGTGAAAGAAGATCTTGCGGGCCGCATAAAGGAGAACATGAGCCGCATAAAAACAGCCGTTAAAGCCAAGATAGACGTTTTTGAAAAAGAGGTAAAAAACCTGCGGGGTAGCTACGTGCTCAGGGCGCCCGTTAACGTATTCCTGCAACTGGAGCAGCAGGTGGACGAGCTCAAAAGATCGATGTCCGGCAGCGTTACGCATTGTCTGGAGCTGAAGGGAAAGGAATTTGTCGCGGCCTCGGGGAAATTGGACATGCTGAGCCCCCTGGCTGTCCTGAAAAGGGGATACAGTATCACGTTTAAAGACGGGAAAATCGTTAAAGAAGCCGCAAAGCTCAAGAAAGGCGACGCCTTGAAGACGAAGATCGCCCGTGGCCAGGTTTTTAGCACGGTCGAACGCGTCGAGGAGGAAAGATGAAGGAGACAAGTTTTGAAAAAGCGCTTGAAAATCTTGAAAAGGTCGTCGAAGCGCTGGAAGCCGGGGATCTTTCCCTTGAGGATTCTCTCAAAAGATATGAGGAAGGGATAAAGCTCGCCCGCGCCTGCCAGCAGAAGCTGGATAAGGCAAAGCAAAGGATCGAAGAGCTGGGAAAGGACTCGAGCGGTAAATTCAAAAAGAAACCGTTCCAGGAAAAAAAAGGAAAAGAGCAGGAAGAATAAAATGCAAAATCTGCTGGACAGGATATCATCGCCGGAAGACCTGAAGAAACTGAAAGGTGCCGAGTTTAAACAGCTCGCTTCGGAAATAAGGGAAAAGATCATAGACGTGACTTCCCGGAAAGGCGGTCATCTTGCCGCCAGCCTGGGGACGGTAGAGCTGGCAATAGCTTTACATTATTGCCTGGAGAGCCCGAAGGATAAAATTATCTGGGACGTTGGCCATCAGAGCTATGCCCATAAGCTTCTCACGGGCAGGAGAGAAAAGTTTGATATGCTCAGACAGATGGGGGGTTTGAGCGGGTTTCCTAATGCGGGCGAAAGCGCGCATGATCCTTTTACGTGCGGGCACAGCGCGACATCCATTTCCTCGGCGCTTGGCCTGGCTTCTGCCAGGGACCTCAAGGGCGAAGACCACAAGGTGGTGGCCGTCATCGGGGACGCGTCACTTTCGTCGGGACTGGCGTTTGAGGGCATGAATTACGCCGGGCATAAGGGAACAGATATCACGATCATTTTAAACGACAACGAACAATCGATATCGAAACCCGTAGGGGCGATGAGTAGATACCTTAATAAAGTGATCGCAAATCCTCTTTACAACAGGGTAAGAGAAGAAGCAGAAAAAGTAGTAAAAAGCATTCCCAAATTGGGTCCGGTGGCGTATAAGACGATAAGAAAGTTCCAGGAGGGGCTTAAAAATCTCCTCGTTCCGGGGATACTTTTCGAAGAGCTGGGGTTCCGCTATTTTGGGCCGATAGACGGACACAACATCGAGGGAATGATCTCTCTATTCCGGAACACTCTGGACTTAAAAGGGCCGGTAATTGTTCACGTCATTACGCAAAAGGGAAAAGGCTACAAATATGCCGAAAAGGATCCCATTAAATTTCACGGGGTCCAGTCGTTTAACGTGACGACGGGGAGAATGCCGAAGGAGAAGGCCGGTGAAAAAAGTTTTACGCGTTATTTTTCTGATAAGATCGTGGAGCTGGGATGCAGGAACAGCGATGTAGTCGCGATCACGGCCGCCATGCCTGACGGTACCGGGCTTCAGAAATTTTTCGAAAAGTTCCCGGAACGTTTTTACGACGTCGGTATCACTGAATCCCACGCGGTGACGTTCGCCGCGGGACTTGCCAGGGGCGGCCTTAAGCCGGTGGTAGCTATTTATTCCACTTTTTTGCAGCGCTCGTACGACCAGCTTATACATGACGTGGCGCTCCAGAACCTGCCGGTTATCCTTTGTCTGGATAGGGCGGGGCTCGTCGGTGAAGACGGGCCGACGCATCACGGCATTTTTGACATAGCATTCATGAGGGGTCTGCCGAACTTTATAGTGATGGCGCCTAAAGACGGAGAGGAACTTCAGCGCATGCTGGAAAAAGCCGTGGAGTGGGACAAGCCCGTTTCGATAAGGTATCCGCGCGGGAAAGCACGGCAACTTGTGAGCCTTTCATCCTCCACGCCGCTTGAGATCGGTAAGGCCGAAACCCTCAGAGACGGCAAGGATCTCACGGTTCTGGCCGTCGGCAGCATGGTGAACACCGCGCTTAAGATGAGCGAACTGTTGTCGAAAAAAGGGATAGAGGCAGCGGTTATAAACGCCAGGTTCATCAAGCCCCTGGATGCGGAAATGCTTGAGAGGGTTTTTCGTGAAACGAAAAAGGTCGTTACGATAGAGGAGGGCGTTATCAGCGGAGGGTTTGGAAGCGCGGTCCTTGAATTTATGGAAAGGGAGAACGTAAACGACATCAAAATAAAATGCCTGGGTCTTCCCGACGAATTCATAGAGCACGGCACAAGGGAAGAGCTTTTAAGGAAATATCATCTGACTCCCGACGAGATCGCGGCCACTATAAAAACTGAATTTTTTTAAGGAGCTTTATGGCGGTTACGCCAAAGAAAATGAAAATAGATAAAGAACGGTGTAAGGGCTGTATGCTGTGCGTGAATATATGTCCGCACGGCGCGCTCGAGCTTACGGAAAAGGTGAACAAAAAAGGACACAGGTACATTGTCCTTAAACACCCCGATAAGTGCAACGGGTGCGGCCTGTGCGCGATCATATGCCCGGATTGCGCGATCGAGATCCTCGACGAGGAAAAATGAAAAGAAAATATTTATCGACAGGAAACGAAGCTTGCGGGGAAGGCGCGATGCGCGCCGGCTGCCGTTTTTACGCCGGCTACCCGATAACGCCCCAGAACGAGCTCATCGCTTACATGTCCCGTCGCATGGGGGAGGAAGAAGGGATTTTTGTGCAGGCGGAAAGCGAACTCTCAGCCATTAATATGGTCTTTGGCGCCTCGGTTGCCGGAAAACGCGCCTTTACGACTTCATCAAGTCCCGGGATCAGCCTCAAGCAGGAAGGGATTTCGTATCTCGCCGGCTGTGAATTGCCCGCGGTGATCGTCAACGTGATGAGAGGCGGACCGGGCCTGGGGAACATTTCCCCATCCCAGTCTGATTATTTTCAGGCAACGAAAGGCGGCGGACACGGGGATTATCGTTTGATAGTGTTGGCCCCCGCGACCGTTCAAGAGATGTTTGATTTTACTTACGAAGCCTTTGCTCTTGCGGATAAATACAGGATCCAGGTAATGATCCTGGCGGACGGCATGCTTGGGCAGATGATGGAACCGCTGGAATTTGATGATAAGATCAAACCGCCCAAGGAAGTCAAAAAGCCCTGGGCCCTGACGGGAGCTGAAGGCAGGGAGGCCCAGAGCATAAAAAGCCTCTTTCTTAAGGAGGGCGCTCTTGAGGAGCTCAACAAAAGATTGCAGGAAAAATTCAAGAAGATCGAAAAGGAAGAAAAGAAAGTCGAGACTTATATGATCGGAGATGCCGACACGATAATAGTTGCTTACGGGACGGTAAGCCGTATCGCCCGGGCATGTGTCGAAAACCTGAGAGCGGTGGGCACGAAGATCGGCCTGATCCGGCCCATAACCTTATGGCCGTTCCCGTATGAAGAGATATCCAGGGCGGCGAAAAAAGGATGTAAATTTCTTGTCGTCGAGATGAGCGCCGGGCAGATGGTTGAGGATGTAAGGCTTGCTGTTCAGGACGACAGCAGGGTGGCTTTTTACGGAAGAACGGGCGGGGGAATTCCCAGCGAAGAAGAAATGATCAAACAGTTGTCATCCCCGCGTTCGCGGGAATGACGAGGAGAGCATGAAGTTTAAGAAGCCAGAATCGATGAAGGATGTCGCAACGCACTATTGTTCCGGATGCGGACACGGGCTCGTGCACCGGGTTATCTGCGAAGTCATTGACGAGCTTGGAATGCGTGAGAAGACGGTCGCCGTGGCTCCCGTGGGATGCGCCGTCCTCGCGTACGATTACTGGGATTTCGACACGACGGAAGCCGCTCACGGGAGGACTCCGGCCGTTGCCACGGGCATCAAGAGGGTCTTGCCCGACAGACTTGTTTTTACCTATCAGGGCGACGGGGACCTGGCGGCCATAGGCACCGCCGAGATCATTCATGCCGGGAACAGGGGCGAAAACATTTCAGTGATATTCGTTAATAACGGGATCTACGGGATGACCGGGGGGCAGATGGCGCCGACAACGCTTCTGGGGCAAAAGACCGCTACCACGCCCTTTACCCGGAGAGCGGAATACGAAGGATACCCCCTTAAGATCACGGAAATGATGGCGGTTCTCCCGGGAGTTACGTATCTGGAAAGGACTTCCCTTCATTCGCCGAAAGATATCCTTAATACTAAAAAAGCGATCAAGAAATCTTTTGAAGTCCAGCTTGCCGGGAAAGGTTTTTCCATGGTAGAGGTTGTTTCGCCTTGCCCCACGTACTGGGGATTGACGCCCCTGGAAAGCATGGGAAGGATAGAAAAAGAAGTGATCAAGGAATATCCCTTGGGAGTGATCAAAGATGAACCAGCTCAGTGAAGAAATAATTTGCGCGGGATTCGGCGGCCAGGGAATTATGGTCCTCGGGAAAGTCCTGGCGAATGCCGGTATGGAGAAGGGCTACAATGTGACATGGATGCCTTCTTACGGGGCTGAAGTGCGCGGAGGGACGGCGTACTCTATGGTCAAGATAGATTCTGAAACAATAGGGAGCCCCGTGGTGGCCGACGCGGATACGGCCTTTATCATGAACGAACCCTCACTGGATAAGTTCGAAAACAGGATCAAAAAGGGCGGCCTCCTGATCCTTAATACTTCCATTATTAAACGCGCCTCGAAGAGAAACGATCTGAATATTATAGAAGCGGACCTTACCGATGAAGCCATTGCGCTGGGGAACGTGAAAGTGGCGAACATGATAGCCATAGGCATTTATATCACCAAAAAAGAGGCGTTTGATAAAGGCCTGTTTTTCAGTGTAATAGAAAAAATGGCCGCAGGACAGGAAGATCTTATTCTGGTTAACAAGAAAGCCGTAGAGAAGGGCATAGAAATAGGAAGCTGATATGGTTGTTGTCAGATTTGCTCCAAGTCCAACAGGTTTTTTACATCTGGGAAGCGCCAGGACTGCGATGTTTAACTGGCTGTACGCCAGGCGCACGGGCGGAAAATTTCTGCTCCGCATAGAAGACACGGACAGGACGAGGTCCAAAGAGGAATACCTCGAAGAGATCCTTGAAGACATGAAATGGATGGGTCTTGACTGGGACGGGGAGCCCGTACACCAGAGCAACAGGTTTGATCTCTACCGTGAAAAAGCAGAAAAGATCCTCGATGAAGGAAAGGCCTACAAAGAGGGCGACGCCATAATATTCAAAGTGGAAAAAGGAAAGACTGTAGAGCTAGACGACCTTATCCACGGCAAAATAACCTTCAACACCGACGAGATCAAAGATCAGGTTATGATAAAATCCGACGGCTCTCCCGCGTATAATTTTTGCTGCGTTGTAGACGACGCCGACCTGAAGATCACCCACATAATACGGGGGGACGACCACATCTCGAACACGCCCAAACAAATACTTTTTTACGAAGCGATGGGCATTACGCCGCCTAAATTCGCCCACATGCCGCTCATGATGGGCGCCGACGGCGCGAAGCTGTCTAAAAGACATGGCGGAGTTTCCGTGGAGGAATACAAAAAGGAAGGGTTTTTTCCGGAAGCGCTGGCTAATTATCTCCTTCTTCTGGGCTGGTCGCCCGGAGAAGACAGGGAGATCATTTCACTTGAAGAGGCGGTAAAGATCTTTGATATTGCCGACATGAAAGACGTGCAGGCAAAGTTCGACGTGCAAAAGCTTAAGTGGATAAACGGCGAATATATCATGGCCAGAGATACTAAGGAGCTTGCGCCGCTTATAAAAGCGCAGCTTGTCGCGTCCGGCATAAAAGAGGAGAGCATAGACGAAAAGAAGCTGACACAGCTGGTGGAACTCTACAAAGTGCGCATAAAGACGCTGTCGGAATTCATCGACCTCACGGATTTTTTCTTCAGCGACAATTACAGCGTTGACGAAAAAGGAGAGCGGAAATACCTGGGAGACAGCGTGATAAAAGAGAATCTTAAACTTTACGCTGACAGGCTTGAGGGGCTGGAGGACTTTTCCCATGAAAATATCGAGAAGATCTGCCGGGAAATATCAGAAGAAAGGTCGCTTAAGGCCGCGCAGATAATCCATCCTACGCGCGTGGCGATAAGCGGGAAGACAAAAGGGGCGGGCCTTTTCGAAATAATGGAAATTCTCGGTAAAGAAAAAGTGCTGGAAAGAATGAAAAAGGCGGCCGAGTGAATTTTATCAGGGAAATAATTGACAAAGATCTGAAGGCGGGGAAGAATGAGGGCAGAGTCCACACCAGGTTCCCGCCCGAGCCGAACGGTTATCTGCATATCGGACACGCCAAGTCCATCTGCCTCAATTACGGCATAGCCCGGGACTATAACGGCAAATTCAATCTCAGGTTCGACGATACAAATCCCTGCAAAGAGGAACAGGAATACGTTGACTCGATCATCGAAGACGTTAAGTGGCTGGGCGCGGACTGGCAGGACAGGTTACTTTACGCCTCGGACTACTTTGAACAGATGTACGAGTACGCGGCCCGGCTTGTCAAGAAAGGGAAAGCGTACGTCTGCGACCAGGCCCTTGAAGAGGTCAGGGAGTACCGCGGAACGATCACCGAACCGGGGAAGGAAAGTCCTTATCGCGACAGGACGCCCGAAGAAAACCTGGATCTGTTAGAGCGCATGCGTAAGGGAGAATTCCCCGATGGAACAAAAACGTTACGCGCTAAGATCGACATGGCGCACCCGAACCTTTTAATGCGCGACCCGGTCATGTATCGTATCTTGCACGCCGAACACCACCGCACCGGTAATAAATGGTGCATTTACCCCATGTATGACTGGGCACACGGACTGGAGGATTCGATAGAGCGGATCACTCATTCGATCTGCACGCTGGAGTTTGAAACACACCGCCAGCTGTATGACTGGTTCTTGGATGAACTGGAGGCCTATCATCCGCAGCAGATAGAGTTTGCCAGGCTGAACCTTAGCCACACGATTTTGAGCAAACGAAAACTTCTGGAGCTCGTGGAAGAAGGACACGTAAGCGGATGGGACGATCCGCGCATGCCGACGATGTCGGGCCTGAGGAGGCGCGGATATACGCCGGAATCCGTAAGAAAATTTTGTGATGACATTGGCGTTGCGAGAATGAACAGTATAGTCGATATGGTCGTGCTTGAGAACAGCATACGCGAGGAGTTAAACAAGACAGCCCCCCGCGTTATGGCTGTTTTAAAACCTTTAAAAGTAGTGATCGATAACTATCCGGAAGGCAAGTCAGAAGAGTTAGACGCCGTCAATAACCCTGAAGACGAAAGTATGGGGACAAGAAAGGTCCCGTTTTCAAAGGAGTTATACATCGAACGGGATGATTTTCGCGAAGAGCCGCCGAAAAAATTCTTCCGCCTGGCTCCCGGCAGGGAAGTGCGCCTGCGCTACGCGTACTTTATTACCTGTCAGGAAGTAATTAAAGACGAGAAGACCGGCGAGGTGATCGAATTGCGGTGCACGTATGACCCGGCGACGCGTGGGGGCGACGCCCCTGACGGCCGCAAGGTCAAGGGGACGATCCACTGGGTCTCGGCGGAGCACGCCGCAGAAGCGGAAGTGCGCCTCTACGATCATCTTTTCACAGTGCGAGATCCTGCAATGTGGACAGAGAGCGGCGATTATAAGGACAATCTGAACCCGAATTCACTGGAAGTGCTGAGATCATGTTATGTTGAACCGAGCTTGAAGGGCGCTTCGCCCGGGAGCCGCTACCAGTTCGAAAGGCTGGGATATTTTTACGTGGACCCGGTTGATTCTTCCGGCGGCAAGCTCGCATTCAACCGTACGGCGTCTTTGCGCGATACCTGGGCGAAGATCGATAAGAAAAGCTAAAAAATTCTTTGAAAATACAGGGCTTATAGTATAATATTTTTCTTGATAATGCTGGGATGTGGTGTAATGGTAACACGACTGCCTCTGGAGCAGCTGTTCCTGGTTCGAGTCCAGGCATCCCAGCCATACTTTTTTAAGCACAGTTCATTTTCGTATTTGGACTGTGCTTTTTCTTTGTAACCCCTATAAAAATCAACTAGTTACATATCCACCCTATTCAAGTTTAATCAAGGTATCACTACACCCCAAAAGTACACTTTTTAGTGTTTTTGGTGGTGATTTGGTGGTGAAAATATGGTTACGCAATGATATATGCTCATTTGCCAACGATGCATATGAAGGAGGATGTGAAGCAGTTTAAGGCTTTCAGCTACAAAAAAAGGCGAAAAAAGGACTAAAATGTACAACCGTTGCCCAGGTCGGGCTCTTAACCTCTTTCATCAGAAAGAGTTGATTAAATATAGGTGGGAGTAAATTACTCTCCGCCATTATTCAAGATCCCATTAAAGAATCTTTTCCTTGGAAATATTCAATTAATATTGACAAAAAATGATTTTAATTATATACTTTGTATATAGACTTAGTATACAATAAACAAAGGGATATCATGAAACTAACTACGAAAAGCGAATATGCCTTAATTGCTCTTATTTACATTGCCCGTGAAAATTCCAAAGGATTTATAAAAATTACGGACATATGTGAGAAGTATGATATTTCAAAGAAATACCTGGAGCAGATTCTGGCCACTTTAAAACAGAACCGATTCATTTCGACAAAAAGGGGTGCCAGTGGTGGTTATAAGCTGGCTATGTCTGCTCACAGTATAAGTGTGGCTGAAATAATAAGGCTTATGGATGGAGCGTTGGCACCTACATCAGCAGTGAGTAAATATTTTTTCGAGCACACACCTTTAGAGCAAGAAAAGAAGGTAATGAAATTTTTTAAAGATATCCGTGATTATATTTCAAGCAAAGTAGAGCGATTAAAAATATCGGATCTTATATAGATCAATCTTTCATTGTTCCGGGAGATATCAAATGAACAAGAACCGATTTGATAAAATTTCAAAAAGTAATATCGAGAGTATGGACAAAAAATACGTACTAGATAATACAGTTTTACCAGATATATATAACGCTATTCAGGAAATAAAATACGGTTCAGTTCAGATCCATATTCAGGATGGGAAGGTAGTCCAGATTGACAAAGTAAATAAAGTCAGAATGCGTCAAAATAAATACTAACTTATATAGTTGACTGGACAACCAGAGGCTAAGAAGTTTCGCATAAGCGAAGTTTTTTAGCCTCTTTTTTTAAGTGTATAAATTAATTTAGTGTGATCGTTAGCGATGCTGTAGCAAAAAATTAATTCCGTTACGCTGCTACACAGTAATTTTTTTTAATGAGAGGTGAATAATGAAAAAGCTACTTTGCTATTGTTTGGCTATAACTTTGTTTAGTTCTTTGTGTGTCAAGGCAAGTAATAGCGCTGAGGAAAAGGAAGAATTACGAGGGGTAATAACAATGTCAGGGGCTTGGGCACTTTATCCGATGGCAGTAAGGTGGGCTGGGGAGTTTCAGAAGATTCACCCCAAGGTAAGGATAGACGTTGCTGCTGGGGGTGCCGGCAAAGGGATGGCTGATTGTCTAGCCCAAATTGTGGATATCGGTATGGTCTCACGGGATATTTATCAGGGGGAAATTAAGAAAGGCGCCTGGTGGGTTTCGGTGACCAAGGATGCAGTAGTGCCTACAGTCAATGAAAATAATCCTGCATTAGAGGAGATACTTGCCCACGGGGTAAAGAGAGAATCCTTAGTTAATATCTGGATTACCGGCAAAATCAAAGACTGGGGTGAAATAGCAGGTCTCAAGATTACACATCCGATTCATGTTTATACCCGCTCTGATGCTTGTGGGGCAGCGAAGACCTGGGCGAAGTATTTAGGTAAAAATCAAGAAGATCTCCTCGGGGTAGGAGTATATGGGGATCCAGGATTAGCCGAAGCGGTCAGAAAGGATAACTTGGGAATTGGATTCAATAATATCAACTATGTCTACGATGCCGGAACTAAAAGGGGTGTTAAAGGAATCAGAGTATTGCCTATCGATTTTAACGGCAATGGGGTAATAGAAAAAGACGAAAATTTTTATAACAGCCGAGATGAGATTGTCAGGGCCATAGCTACAGATAAATATCCTTCCCCGCCAGCCAGAGACTTACATTTTGTTTCTCAAGGTAAGCCCAAGAGAAAGGTGGTGGTAGAATTTATTAAATGGGTCTTAACCTTTGGCCAGGAATATGTCCCCGAATCAGGTTATATTAATCTGGACGAGAAGAAGCTTCAAGAAGGATTAAAAAAACTTGAATATGAATAAAGATAAAGTAATAGCAATGGGCGGGCTATCCATGCAGAGCAAGCGATTGTTGAAAGATAAACTTGCTGCCAAGTTTATGTTGATATTGGTGATCTTTTCAGGGTTGATCGTATTTCTGATAGCCCTTGGGTTGTACCAAAGGTCCAGGTCAATCCTGGCGATTAAACCATTAACCGAATTATTGTTTTCATCTTCCTGGCATCCGTTAAAAGGAGAGTTTGGTTTTTTCCCATTTATTATGGGTACCCTCTGGGTAACTGGAGTGGCTGTTGCTATAGCTATTCCCCTTTGTCTTCTGACAGCAATCTATCTTTCTGAGTATGCTCATAAGAGGTTGCGGGAATATGCAAAGCCTCTCATAGATTTGCTTGCGGGCATACCGTCAGTAGTCTATGGTGTCTGGGGAGTATTAGTGATAGTGCCGCTGATAAAGGACCACATTGCACCCTTCTTTGGAACGTTCTCAACCGGCTACAGTGTCCTTGCGGGCGGTATTGTTCTGGCAATAATGGTTTTCCCCATAATTATCCATGTTTCAGCAGAGGTATTCAGTTCAGTGCCTTATGAGATGAGAGAGGCATCTTTAGCGTTAGGCGCAACAAAATGGCAGACAGTAAAACATGTTGTCATGCGCAAGGCCATGACAGGTGTTATAGCTGCTATGGTGCTAGGAGTATCTCGTGCCTTTGGGGAAACAATGGCTGTACTCATGGTAGCAGGAAATGTGGCCAGGGTTCCATCTTCAGTGTTGGATCCTGCTTATCCTTTGCCAGCACTGATTGCTAATAACTATGGAGAGATGTTATCTGTGCCCTTATATGATTCCGCTCTCTTGCTCGCCTCCTTGGTTTTATTGATAGTAGTTTTGTTTTTTAACATTATATCCAGAGTTGTCCTAATTAGAGTTGAAAGGAGTATACAATAAAATGGATAGGAGAAAGATAGAAGAGAATGTATTTAAAGGGCTGATGATAAGCGCTACCCTTATAATTCTCTCAAGCCTCGTGCTTATATTAGCCACAATTATCGTAAAAGGGATGCCTGCTATGAACCTGGCAATGATCACTCAAACTCCGAAGGGCGGATACTACCTTGGAAAAGAAGGTGGAATATTGAATGCTATTGTCGGCTCTCTTTATCTGGCGGGAGGGGCGACCGTGTTGGCCATCTTGATCAGTCTGCCTGTTGTATTATATCTCAATGTATATGCAAGAAAAGGTTCCCGACTTGTGAATTTTACCCGTTTCTCCTTTGATGTTTTATGGGGTGTTCCTTCAATTGTCTATGGAGCTTTTGGTTTTACGATCATGCTTTTTTTGGGGCTCAGGGCTTCGCTCTTGGGGGGTATTATCGCGGTATCACTTCTAATCCTGCCTGTTATGAGCAGGGCGATGGATGAAGTAATAAGGATGGTGCCGGGAGAGCTCTTGGAGGCATCATGCGCTTTGGGGGCAACCAGATTGGAAACCGCCTTCAAGGTAGTAACGAGACAGGCTTTACCCGGAATATTGACCGCGGTCTTGATCGCCTTAGGGAGGGGTATCGGAGATGCTGCCTCAGTAATATTCACAACTGGTTTTACTGACAGCATTCCTTATTCCCTGTTTCGTCCTGCAGCCACACTACCATTAGCCATTTTCTATCAGCTAGGGACCCCTTTTCCTGAGGTTCAGGAAAGAGCTTACGCTTCAGCGCTTATTCTCACAGGAATAATTTTAATAATAAGTATAATTTCCAGAATTTTAACAAGAAAGTTTACCAGGCATATAGCAAAATAGGAGATCAGGATGGAATTCAAAACTCACATAAGCGTGCAAAATCTGAATGTATTTTACGGAAATGAACAGGCATTAAAAAACATAACGGTTGATATCCCTGATAAAAAAATAACAGTTATTATTGGCCCATCGGGTTGCGGCAAGACCACACTCTTGAGATCTTTTAACCGTTTGATAGATTCGATAGATGGGGTTAGAGTTTCAGGTAAAGTCTTAGTTGATGGAGAAAACATTTTTAATCCTAAGGTAGAACTCACTCATATCAGGAAAAAGATGGGGCTGCTTTCACAAAAGCCCTATCCTCTACCAATGTCAATTTATGATAATGTCGCATATGGTCCACGAATACATGGAATAAAGAAGAAAAAAGAGTTGGATAGAATAGTCGAACATTATCTTAAGGAGTCAAGCCTATGGGGTGAAGTAAAAGATAAGCTACATCAACCGGCATCAAGGCTTTCAGTGGGCCAGCAACAGAGGATTTGCTTGGCCAGGGGGTTGGCGGTTGACCCTGAAATTATCCTTGGCGATGAGCCTACTTCAGCCCTTGATCCAAAATCAAGCCAGCGTATCGAGCAGAAGTTTCTTGAACTAAAGAAGAAATATACCATTGTTATTGTTACCCATATATTACGTCAGGCAAAAAGACTTGCTGATTATGTAATTTTTCTTTATCTTGGCGAATTGATAGAACACGGGCCAGCAGAGGAGATCTTTGAAAGTCCCAAAGAAGAAATGACCAAAGAATATATAAAAGGGATAATAAGCTGAAGAAGTGTCGTAGAATGCAATTTTTGAAGTTGATTAAAGAAGGGGGATAAGGGTGAAAAAAATTGCAGCAATCACAATTAGTTCGATTATTTGTTTTTACAACAGTTTTAATGCTTTTGCCCTGGAAGACGGAGATTGGCAGCTGTGGAATACGGACGGGATTGAGTGGAAGGCTACTAAAAAGGTGAAACTGAAGATTGCAGAGGAGTTAAGGTTCGGAGACGATATGAGCAGGCTTTATTATTATCACACCGAGGGCGGATTTGACCTGAAATTATTTGACTGGTTTACCTTTGGGGCGGATTACAGGCAAGTATGGCAGAAGACAGGGAACAAGTGGAAGCAAGAGGACAGGCCTCAGATCAATGGGACTTTTAACTGGGATTTCCAGGGTTTCAAGATCCAGGACAGGAACAGGTTCGAATATCGCATAAGGAAATGGACAAGAGACGGCTGGCGATACAGGAATAAATTTACTGTAATCTTCCCCTGGGAATGGACCCAGTTCGATATACAACCTTATATTGCTGATGAAATATTTGTAGATTTCTATGGTGAAAAGATCAATAGGAATCGTGTATATGCCGGATTTAATGCGAAACTATGCAAGAATTTAAAAACAGAAATCTATTATCTCTGGCAAGCCAGTAAGGAAAAAGGAAAGTGGAAGGATTCTAATGTCATAGGATTGAAACTAAAAATAGTTTTTTAACAATGGTAATAGCTGGAATCGATATGAGGCACAAAAAATGAGCAGAAATATTTTATTAGTCGTGTTAATGCTCATTTTAATAATAATATCTTCTATTTTTGAAACATGGATGAGAAATAGAGATAACGATAAAATGAAACCATACTTTTAATTCTTAAAAACTGTCCAAAAGCTGTCCAAAATTTAGAAGAAATGGTATAATCAGTATTGACTAAAGGACTTGAGAAAGCCTAGCTGATAATCCAGGCATCCCAGCCATAGCATTTTTGGGGTTTTCCAGAAGCCCCTAAAACTAGTCGAGATAGGGCTCAAATCCTTGCTAATTAAGGGTTTGGGCCTTTTCTTTTAGTTGCTTGTAGTTTCTTTAAGTAGCCCCTAATCCTGTCCAAAAACTGTCCAAATTGTCCAAAATTGTCCAATTTCTGTATAGGTCAATCAAGAAAAATGAGACCAGTTTGTGTATAGGAAAATCATTGGAAATAGGTAAAGCAAGAAGTATAATACTAAAGTCATGGAAAAATCATTTAAGGCTAGTGAAATATTAGGCATAAAAGACCCCGGAGAAATACTTCGTCGTGTAAGAGAATGGTCTTCTGATCTCTCCGAGGAAGAGTATGTAATAAAGTCTGTTGTACAAGAAATACAGCAGAATTGTGAAATAAAATTGGATAAGGTCATCTATAAATTATTGGTCTATTGTACTCCAAAGGGAGAAACCAAAGAGGAACTTGATCAAGTGGAAGAGGACCTTTGGAAACAAGTAGGAAAGATAGGGTTTGTGGATAAATACAGGCTCCTTAAACCAATTTTAAAAAATTGGCAGAATGTTAGACCAGAGATGGAAGATCTGATGAAGATAAACGATGTTCGTAGAGAATGTACTCATTTGAAGGATAAAAACAGAATAGATTATAAGGGACATAAAATATTTAGCGACCCAGAAGGAATAGCACAATTGTTTGTAGACGCTTGGGGGACCGGTAAAGCGCTTAATGATTTAGGGGCATGGATAGAGGATCAGCAGATTTACCGAGATAAAGCATTAGAGTTTGCTAGAGAAAATAAAGGTATCTAGGATATAATGCCACAAGCATTAAAAAGGTGTTCCGTCTTCTTCCTCACATCAATTATCTGGTGATTTATTCTTCGCTCGTCTAACCAGGGAAGCCAATTATTAACCCCTTGTAACGAAGTAACTCGTAAGGGGTTTTTATTTATTAAAAGGTAGCTATTTACATTTTCGGCTCCGAAAACTATAATAAACACTGTTATGTTGTCAAATATTGATGACTCTATATTCTTCTTTATAAATCACAATCTCGCAAACCCGGTTTGTGACGCGGCAGCAAAATTTTTCTTACAACTTCCCCTAGAATATATCATTATTCTAATTGGAGCTATAGGTTTTTTTGCTGGGAAAAAATATACCAAATTCACATCGCTCCTTTTTATTTTTGCATTTGTATTTGCAAAATACTCCGATAAGGCTATCAAACTTGTCGTCAAAAGACCAAGGCCTTATGAAACACTCGAGAACGTAAGGCTTTTATTGGGGCCGGCTCCCGGGTTTAGCTTCCCTTCGGGGCATTCGATAATCTTTTTCAGCCTAGCGACAGTTATTGCCATGCGTTATCCAAAACTTCGTTACCCCAGTTTAATTGCTGCAACCCTTATTGCCCTCTCCCGTCCTTATGTCGGTGTTCACTATCCAAGCGATATATTGGTAGGCTCCCTTCTTGGCATACTTATAGGATATGGTGTAACAAAGACAGCAAATAGGTGCGTATAGGAATAAATCAGTCCATTGAGAATTATTAAACTATACCAAAATTTCAGTTTCATTTTCGATTAAAGAAGTTCTAAACGCATCTACGAAGGGGAG
>JBAROI010000119.1:0-2051 GCA_049642015.1 Candidatus Omnitrophota bacterium
TGACGAGGATGAGGCGTACAAACTTCTGAGGAAGTCAAGCATGGATAAGCGCGTTTCAATGAAAGAGATAGCCGATGCCATAATACTATCCCATGAGATAAAGGGCCCGAAAAAGCGAAAGTAAGCAGGATATTGATCGGTTAACCTTGCAAATGGCATATCAGGGGTGTATAATTTAATAAATAATTTATAACGTTTCATGCTCAGGAGGGGATATGAAAAAGGTTCTTATAGTTGAAGACGAAAAAATGGTTGCCGATGTTATTTCCCGCTTTTTCAAGAAGAAAGGCATGGAAGTGGACATCGCTTATACTCTGTCCGCAGGGATGGAGAAATTTAACCCCGCCTACGATATGGTCCTTCTGGACATAGCTTTGGGCGAAGAGGTGAGCTTTCCCCTTCTTGAGAGAATTAAAAAAGAATGCCCCGATATACCGGTTTTGATGTTCAGCGGTTACGACAGCGACGAGAATATAAGAAAAGCAAAAAGCCTCGGGGCCGACGGTTTTATACCAAAGCCTTTCAGGATCGAGTTTTTGGATGATTTTCTTCTTCCAAAGATCGAGCATATTCGGAGAAAAAAGAAAGATTAGAAGCTTTCTTTTCATACTTAACTCCTTTTAAATAAAGAAGTTATGTATCAAAGAAATTTTCTTGACTTATCCTGCTTAAACGTAGATAATATTTAAGTAGATTCAGTGCTGAATTTTAGATAGAACGATGGCGTTCTCCCTACAAAGGGGAACGCCATTTTTTTATTTATTGACTTTTGGCTTAAAAGGGGGTAAAAAAGATGACAACACAAGCGGAGGTGGAAAAAATGACTAAAGGATCAAGTTATGTGCAAAGCGTATTTGAAACGGTTCAAAAACGCAATGCCGGGGAGCCGGAATTCCTGCAGGCGGTCAAGGAAGTCCTTGATTCTCTTGTGCCTGTTGTAGAAAAACACAAGAAGTATCAAGAGGCGTGCATTCTGGAACGCATCGTTGAACCCGAACGCCAGATCATGTTTCGCGTGCCCTGGCAGGATGACGAAGGAAACGTCCAGGTTAACCGCGGGTTTCGGTTTGAGTTTAACAGCGCTCTCGGCCCTTACAAGGGGGGACTTCGCTTTCATCCAACCGTGAATCAGAGCATCCTGAAGTTCCTCGGTTTTGAGCAGATCTTCAAGAACTCCCTGACCACGCTCCCGATGGGCGGCGGAAAAGGCGGATCTGATTTCGACCCGAAAGGAAAGTCAGACTCTGAAGTCATGAGGTTCTGCCAGAGCTTTATGACTGAGCTTTTCAGGCATATCGGTGCTGACACAGATGTGCCGGCCGGCGACATAGGCGTCGGCGGCCGTGAGATCGGTTATATGTTCGGCCAGTACAAGCGTCTCCGTAACGAGTTTACGGGTGTCTTGACAGGCAAGGGCCTGAACTGGGCCGGATCTCTGATACGTTCGGAAGCTACCGGTTACGGCGCGACATATTTCGCAGAAGAAATGCTTAAAACTCGCGGCGAGATCTTCAAGGGTAAGACCGTCCTGGTATCCGGTTCCGGAAACGTGGCACAGTATACCATTGAAAAGGTCAACCAGCTCGGCGGTAAAGTCGTCTCGCTGTCTGATTCCGGCGGCACGGTTTATGACAAGGACGGCATCAATGATGAAAAACTCGCGTATGCCATGGAACTGAAAAATGTGAAACGCGGACGCATCAAGGAGTACGCGGATAAATACGGGTGTGAATACAAAAAAGGCGAGAGGCCTTGGAGTATCCCGGCTGATTGCGCGTTTCCAAGCGCTACGCAGAACGAGATCGACGGTAAGGATGCCAAGACCTTGCTCGACAACGGCTGCTACGTTATCAGCGAAGGCGCGAACATGCCGTCAACTCCGGAAGCCGTTGAACTGTTCGTCAAGAAAAAGATTCTCTACGGCCCGGGTAAAGCTGCCAACGCCGGCGGTGTTGCCACTTCCGGCCTTGAGATGAGCCAGAATTCACTGCGTATGGCGTGGTCACGCGAAGAAGTCGACCAGAAGCTGAACGGCATCATGGTCGCTATCC
>JBAROI010000129.1:0-2494 GCA_049642015.1 Candidatus Omnitrophota bacterium
GCCCTGTTTTTTGACATTTTCAAGGGCGAGGAGAACAAAAAAGCTGACCGCTAGCAATACCGCAACCGGTATGATGCCTGTCAGCCCAAAACCCATAAAACCCATCATAATATTACCCCCTTATTTTTCTTACCATTTCCAGCCTTTTTTGGCGGCTTTCTTCTCGGCTTTCTTCTCGGCTTTCTTCCCGGTCTTCTTGGCTTTGCCCTTCGCCTTTTTGGTTTCCAGCTTTGTTTTTCTCTGGCCCTTCATTGTCTGCTTGAGCTCATTGACCTGATCTCTCAGCGCCTTCTCCTGTTTTTTGTACTGAAGCTGAAACTGCTTTTTTTGCGCCTTTTTCTGCTCAAGGATCTTTTTCTTTCCTTCTGTGTCTTTCGGGTCGAGCTGTTTGAACTGATCCATGAACGACTTATCGCTTTCGCGCATTTGCCCCTTGTAGTTCGCCCTGACCTGCTTCATCTGCTGGTTTAGCTGGTTCGTCTGGGACTGGTACTCCTCGCGGGTCATTTCGGCGTGGGTCAGTCCACATGCGAGCATAAAAAATAGCGCAAAAAGAGCCGTAATTCTTTTTAACATGATCCCTCCTTTGGATTGGTATTTTTATTTTTTAAAAAGGTCTTTTATGAAATCAAATCACGTCGATATTTTACCTGAAGTTTTTTACGAGGGCAATAAAAAAGGAAAAATATTTTAGGAACTGATCGTTTTTCCCACTCCCACACCGGATATACGTCTATATCCGGTGTGGGGCTTGTGTTGGTGGGATTAGGCTCTTATCAACACTTTGTGATACTGTTCAATCTCGTGCCTGAGCTCTTCGGTGTCCACAGGCGTAATGTTATCCAGGCGGTACCAGTACAGGCTGCCCATATTATGGAGCTCCTCCACCTTGTCTTCCAGGCCCGCATCTTTGCCGGCATGTGCCATGAGCTCGAGGGCTATGTCGTAGACCCTTGAGGTCGCCAGACCGCTGTATTCAAGAACGATCACGCCTTCAACTTCTTCTTTTCTGTCATCCCTGGTTCGGTCCACTATTACTACGTCCTTTTCGTCCACATTCTCGTATCTGCTTTTCAGCTCTTCGTATATAGCTTTTGCGCCCATTTTATCAGCTTCTTCTTTTCTTACAAGGATCACGTCTTTTGCTTTAAGTACGTCGTCTATGCTCATCTCTTCGAGAAGGCCCTGTATAGTTGCCTCTTTTATCATGTCATAGTCTTCTTCGCTTACAGCAAGCCTTATCGAGAGTTTGACCGGCTCTGTTCCGGGCTTTCGCTTGGCCAGGTTCATCCTTGTCCTGTGGGCCTCCGCAAGCAGCTTGACTTCACCGAGCGAGTCAGCCCTTACGCTCATGATGCCCTTCTCTTTCTTCTTTGAGATATAGGACTTCGTTTCTTTTTTCAGGCCGTAACCGTCGATCATCCTTGAGGCGCGTCTTGTCATCCTGAGGTTGTATGCGCTTGTTTCGGATATACCTACCCACTTTATGACCGGGAGGTGGCTTGCCACTTTCTCAAGGCCTTCAAGGACTTCTTTTATGGTGGTGTCGTTCTTCTCTTTGAATTTTACAAGTTCAGGATTGGTAAGATAGAATACTCTTCTTTCTTCATCATTAATGGCATCGATCATGCCCACCAGGGCTTCTTTTATCTCGCTTTCGGTAAGGTTTTCACCGTTTATGATGCCGCGGCCGTAGGCGCCCGCTTCTTTAGCGGCTTTTTCAAGGGCTTTTAAGTTTTCGTTCTCAGTTCCGTCAAGCTTTACGACTTTAACGCCGCCTATTTTCCGGTTCTGGTTCAATCTCTGTATAACTTCTTCCGGCTGGTCCGTTACGCCGATGACTATAGCCGGGCATCCCGTTAATTTATAGATCGCTTCTTCCGCGGCTTTCTTTATCCGTGTTGTGCCGATCTTAGCGAGTCTGGCAAGAACTTCAAGGTCGGTAATTTGACCTTTTCTGATCTTATTATAAAGGTAAGGCTCTGCCCGCAAGGACTCTTTTGTAGGGTTAACCCCATCAGGCACGTCAAGGAAACGGTCAATGAGAGGCGCGATCGTTCTGGGGTCATCCAGCCTTCCCAGGATATCGATCGCCTTCAGGCGGATAAGTATTTCCGTAAACAGGTCAGCACTTTCTAGTATAGCAAGGGCCTTGACCAGATTGGAGGGATATTTATCGTATTTCTTTTTCTGTATCGCCAGGTAAACGATTATTCCCGCTACCAGAATGCTAAAAATCCCCAATGCGATCCAGCCGAAGGCTTTTATGATCGGCGGGACGGCTTGTGCGGCCTGGGCGAATTCCTGTGCCATAGCAGAGCTTGGAGTGAGAAGCACGATGAAGGTAGCAATTATTGACGGAACTACAAAACTGCTTCTTGGCCTTTGAATAAATCTACTTATGAAAGAGGATACTCCACCTTTTCCTTTTGGTTTATCTTTCGGTTTTTCAACTGCCGGTTTTGTTTGTTCTGGTTTTTCTTCAGCTTGATTA
>JBAROI010000133.1:0-1627 GCA_049642015.1 Candidatus Omnitrophota bacterium
CCCTCGATATTATTGGATCAATAAAAAGATGTACGTTGATCTCCGTTGAGAAGCATAAGTCGAAGATCGTTATTATCGCAGGACACCATGATTGTGCCGCAAATCCGGTTGAAGAAGAAGAACATTATAGGCAGATCAAGGAAGCCGTGAAAAACATAAAAGAGTGGAATCTAGAAGTCGATGTTTATGGTGTATGGGTGGATAAAAACTGGGAAGCTGTTTTACTATAAAAAAATAAGATTATGAGTAAGAAAGTATTCATACGCACCTTTGGTTGTCAGATGAATGATCGGGATTCGGAGCTTATTGCAGGGATGCTCGCCGAAAAAGGATACGAAATTGTTGACGATCCCGAAAAGGCGAGCGTTATTCTCCTTAACACCTGCAGTGTTCGTCAGCACGCTGAAGACAGAGTCATAGGAAATCTTCAGAAGCTGGCCTCCCGAAGAAAAAAAGACCCGGACTTGAGGATCGGCGTTCTGGGCTGCATGGCCCAGCGCCACGGCGAGCTTCTCTTCAAGGAATATCCCCAGGTAGACATCGTGGCCGGCCCCAGCAATATCTACGACGTCCCGGATCTGATCGGTAAAAGCTTTGACTCGGAAAAGATCCTCGCCGTTAACAACAAGAAACGCCCGAAGAAAAAAGTAAGATCAAAACATCGTGAAAGCGTGTTCTCGGCATTCGTGAATATCATGTACGGGTGCAATAATTTCTGCTCTTATTGTATAGTCCCTTACGTGCGCGGAAGGGAAGTTTCACGGCCCAAAAAGGATATAATCGACGAAGTCAAGGCGCTTGCGGGCCGCGGCTTCAAAGAAGTAACACTTTTGGGGCAGAACGTGAACTCCTACGGGAAGGGATTAAGCAGTAAGGCGACCTTCCCGGAGCTTTTAGAGGCCGTAAACCAGGTCAAGGGGGTAGAGCGTATACGTTTTACCACGAGCCATCCGAAGGACGCGGGAAAACCTCTCTTCCGGGCAATGCGCGACCTGGATAAAGTGTGTGAACACCTGCACCTTCCGCTCCAGTCAGGTTCCGACAAGCTGCTGGACCTTATGAACAGGAAGTATAAGTACGAGGATTACCGTAAAAAAATAGACCTTTTAAGGAGCATGGTCCCCGGCGTGGGCTTAAGCTCGGACATAATAGTAGGTTTTCCTTCTGAAAAAGAAAGGGATTACAGGGCCACGTACAAGGCCCTGGAAGAGATAGGATATAATTCCGCTTTTATATTTAAATACTCACCGCGGCCTCCCGCGCTTTCGTCGTGCCTGATGGACGATGTGCCTGAGAAATCCAAAAAAGAACGCAATAATGAACTCCTGGCGCTCCAAAAGGAGATCTCACACGCGAAAAATAAAGAGCTGGCAGGCACGGAACAAGAGATCCTGGTGGAAGGTAAGAGCCGTATGTCTGATAAGGAGCTTGTCGGCAGGACGCGCAACAACACGCCGTGCGTTTTTGCGGGCAGTCCCGATCTGGCCGGTAAGCTCGTTCGCGTGCGAATTAAGGGCACGAGCCCCTCCACACTTAAGGCGGAACTAAAAAATTAAAGCATGTCATCCCGGAATTCGCCGAAGGAAAGAAAGTATGTCATCCCGGACGAGCCCGAAGGGCTCGATCC
>JBAROI010000002.1:0-10343 GCA_049642015.1 Candidatus Omnitrophota bacterium
ACCCGCTTGCTTATTTTAAGAAATTGAAACTTTCGGTAAAAAAGGAAGACATGATAGGGGTAAAAACGCTTATCGGGAGGGTGAAGAAGGAATTCCCCCGCGTTATGCATGGGTATTTCAACCCTTCCCGCAATCGTATAACTCGTAATAGGAGATCAAACAATGTCTGAACTATTTCTCACAGGGACGTCCAGCTTCCTCCAGCGGGAAGCTGGACTCAGCGATGTCCTCGCGAATCCGCCTGCGGCGGATACCAAGCTCGCTCGTCCATCGATGCCCTCGCTCGAAATAGTTCAGACATCATATACTATCTTATAAATATTATGATGCGGAAACTGTTTTCCATATTAGTAGTCTTGTGTGTGCTTGCCGGGTGTGCCCGGGAAGCACCGGTCGATATCCGAGTGAGTGCCAGAAGCGCGATCGTTGTGAGCGCGGTGAGCGGGGAGGTGCTTTTTGAGAAAAACCCCGACCTGAAATCTCCTCCGGCCTCCACGGCGAAAGTCATGACGGCGATCGTGGCGATAGAGAATGCGCCGCTTAATAAGAAAATAATACCTTCGCGGAACGCCGTGAAGGTGGAACCGGTCGTTGCAGGTCTTAAAACCGGGGTTGAATACAGCCTAAATGACCTTTTGGCCGCTATACTGATAAGGTCCGCCAATGACGCTGCCGTTGTTATAGCGGAGGGCATTGCCGGAAGCGAAGAAAAGTTCGCCGATCTCATGAACAGGAAAGCGCGTGAAATAGGCATGGAGAACACATATTTCGCGAACGCTTCCGGGCTCCCGACGGGAAAAAGAGACGCTCAGCATACTACCACGAGAGATCTTGTAAGGATGATGCGGTACGCGCTTCGGTACAAGATCATACTTAAGCTCCTTTCAAAGAAAGAATACGTTATTTACGGCAGCGGTAAAAAACGCATTGATCTAAAGTCGAATAATAAACTGCTTTTTCGGTCCAAGGAAGCGCCGTGGGGAAAAACCGGATATACGAACGAAGCGAGACGCACCTTTGTCGGAATAGACCCTTCACCCGCGCCCCGCATTGTGATCGCCCTTTTGAAATCGAACGATATATGGGACGACTTATTAAAGTTGGAGAGGGGCGGAATTGATATCTATCTTGAGCGGAGATGGGGATTAATATACCGCATGGTAAGAAGATAGAAATAAAGGATAGCATGAAGATACTGATCGTTTCGTCGGAAGTTTTTCCGTTCGCCAAGGTCGGGGGCCTGGCGGACGTTGCCGGAAGCCTTTCGAAATCACTTGTCTCGCTTGGGTGCGATGCAAGAGTGATCATGCCTCTGTACGGGTGCGTGGACAGGGAAAAGTTCGGGCTGGTAAAAGAGAAGGCGAACATAAGACATCCCCTTACAGGGGTGATGCGCTCTTTCGATCTTTTTTCCTGCAAGATAAGCGGCACGACGGTTTATTTTATTGAAAATAAAGAATACTTTTCGCGAGATGAAATTTACGGAGGTCAAAGCGGGGATTGTCCGGATAACGCGTCCAGGTTTTCATTTTTCTCAAAAGCCGCGCTGGCGGCGATCAAAGAGTTGGATTTTAAACCCGATATAATCCATTGTAATGACTGGCAGTCCGCCCTCATACCGTTCTATCTTAAATTCAAACTTGTAAAAGACAGTTTTTATAAGGGAATAAAAGTTCTTTTCACCATACACAACATGGCATATCAGGGTCTTTTTGAAAAGAAAGTCATGAAAAAGGTGGGGATCCCCGCGAGTTTCTTTAATATAGACGGAGTTGAATTTCACGGAAAGCTGAATTTCATGAAGGCGGGATTAGTCTATTCCGATGCCGTGAGCACCGTTAGCCCCAGGTATGCAGAGGAGATAATGACGCCTGAATACGGCTACGGGCTTGAGGGAGCATTGAAAGGTCGGAGAGAAGATGTTTACGGCATACTCAATGGAGTCGATTATTCAATATGGAGCCCCGGGAGCGATAATTTTTTAAAGGAAAATTTTGATACCGACAGCCTGGAGAAGAAAACGGAATGCAAAAAAGACCTGCTTAAACAGGTAGATCTGTCCATTTCACCCGATAAGCCGCTATTGGGGAGCGTCACCCGGCTCGTGGAGCAGAAGGGCATGGACCTTTTGGCCAATATTACCGACCGTATTGTCCAGCTGGGGGCGGGGGTTGTAATGCTTGGGCAGGGCGATCAGAATTATAATAATGTATTTAGAAGCCTGGCAGAGAAATATCCGGAGAATGTAAGCGTGTCTATAGAATTTAATGAAGAACTGGCCCATAAAATAGAGGCAGGATGCGATATATTTTTAATGCCCTCCAGATACGAGCCGTGCGGCCTCAATCAGATGTATAGCATAAAGTACGGTACGATACCTGTGGTCAGGGCTACCGGGGGACTTGATGACGCGATCATAGATTTTGACAAGAACCGGAAAAGAGGTAATGGATTTAAGTTTGGGCCAGCCGGGGAAGAGGCCTTTTTTGAGGCCATACAAAGGGCGGTTAGCTGTTATAAGGATAGGGGTCTGTGGCGAAAACTCATGGTCCAGGCCATGTCGTACGATTACTCGTGGGAACATTCGACGAAAGAATATATCCAATTGTATAAAAGGATATTGCACTTTTGAAAATCAGGATGTATAATCACTCATGGTGTCTAAATTTAATCAGGGTGTCGAATTTAGGACAAAAGGAAGTTTTAATATCCCTTCCGGCTATAATGATAATAAAATCGTATTAATGGTAAGAGACCCATGGATGATTTATTCTTACTGGGAAATAAGCAGGGAAGTTAAGGATAGTACCCTTGAAAACATACAGAAAGAGGGACTAGTTCCTTCAAAGATCACACTCAGGCTATATGATCTTAGTGAGGCAGAGAAGGGTTTCCGGTACAAGGCTATACGCGATTTTGAGGTTGAAAAGTGGGCAGGCGATCGGTATATAAACACCGGGGGCGAAGAGAAGAACTGGATGGCTGAGATCGGGATTCTTTGCGCAAGCGGTAAGTTTTTCTGCCTGGCCAGATCAAATACGGTAACTATGCCCGATGCCAGCACGCAGGAAATATACGATGAAATAGGTTACAGCTCCCTTGGGATGAGGGGAAAAAGGCATGACTAGAGGTTACTTAGCGATAGTTTTACATGCTCACCTACCTTTCATAAAACACCCCGAATATGAAAGTTTTCTGGAAGAAAATTGGCTTTTTGAGGCCATCACCGATACATACATTCCCCTCATAGATGTATTTGACGGGCTGATCAAAGATAACGTTGATTTCAGGATAACTGTTTCGTTGAGCCCGACCCTTATTAACATGCTTGCTGACGAGCTGCTCGTCCAGAGGTATCTGAAGCATCTTGAGAAATTGATAAGGCTTTCGGAGCTCGAGATCGACCGGACCAGGGATGACGCGCGCACCAATAAACTCGCCCGCATGTACCACGGGCGCTTTTTAAGGGCAAGGCACG
Organism: Candidatus Omnitrophota bacterium; assembly: GCA_049642015.1. Classification (GTDB taxonomy): domain Bacteria; phylum Omnitrophota; class Gorgyraeia; order Tantalellales; family Tantalellaceae; genus JBAROI01. Next base: position 3,479 of record JBAROI010000002.1, read on the forward strand.
TTTTCGTTGATAAGTACGGGAATAACCTTCTGAACGCTTTCAGGAAGTTCGGGGACCTGGGCAGGATAGAGTTTATTACCTCCTGCGCTACTCACGCCTTACTGCCGCTGATGGATCTGCATCCGTCGGCGATAAGAGGACAGGTAAAAATAGCCCTGGATACGTTTAAGGAGACCTTCGGTTCTTTTCCCGAGGGTTTCTGGCTGCCCGAATGCGCTTACCATCCCGGCCATGATAAGATTTTGGCGGAATTCGGCATCAAGTATTTTTTCGTCGAAACACACGGAATAATGAACGGCACGCCCGGACCGGAATACGGGGTATACAGTCCTTATGTGTGCGAATCGGGTGTAGCGGTTTTTGGAAGGGACATGGAAAGTTCCAGGGCGGTTTGGAGTGCAACGGAAGGTTATCCAGCCGACCGTGATTACCGCGAGTATTACAGGGACATCGGGTTTGACCTGGATTATGAGTATATCCGTCCTTTTATAAACGGGTGCGGCGCGCGCACAAATACAGGCATCAAGTATCACAAAGTAACGGGTAATGCCGATAAGAAAGAGATCTATGACAGGAAAACCGCGATAAAGGTCGCGTCCAGGCACGCGAATGATTTCATAATAAACCGTGAAAAACAGGTTAAACGTCTTTCCGGCACAATGGACCGCGCGCCTGTGATAGTTTCACCGTACGATGCGGAACTTTTCGGCCACTGGTGGTTTGAAGGCCCGGAATGGCTGGATTTTCTTTTAAGAAAGGTGCATAGACGCGTAAGTTCAATAAAGACCGTAACTCCAAGCGAATATCTTAAGCGTTATGGCAGCTTTCCCGTTATTACGCCGTCGATGTCAAGCTGGGGATATAAAGGATATCATGAGGTATGGATCGACGATTCTAATGACTGGATATACAGGCATCTGCACAAGATCACCGAGCTCATGGTAAAGGCGGCGGAGGAACACAAGCTCGCCGGAGGCCTGAAAAAAAGAGTACTTAACCAAATGGCCAGGGAGCTTTTGCTGGCCCAATCAAGCGACTGGGCGTTCATCATGAAGACGGATACTTTCGCGGATTATGCCACCAAAAGAACAAAAGAGCACATCGGGAGGTTTCTTGTCCTGTACGACCAGCTAAGAGAAGAAAATATAGACCTGGACATGCTCATCGAAGCTGAAAATAAATATAACCTGTTTGAAAATATCGATTACAGCATGTATGCTATGAAATAAAGTCAGGGGCTTTTTATGAGAGATACATTGTGTGTTATTTTGGGCGGAGGAACGGGCACAAGGCTTTATCCCCTTACCAAAGAAAGATGCAAGCCGGCTGTACCCCTGTTCGGGAAGTACCGCCTTATTGATATACCCATCAGTAACTGTCTTAATTCCGAATTCAACAAAATATACGTTCTTACGCAGTTTCTTTCCGAGTCTCTCAATAAGCATATCAGCAGAACTTACAAGATGGATCAGTTCTCAAAAGGCTTTATCGAGATAATGGCGGCCGAACAGTCCATGGGGCATACCGACTGGTTCCAGGGGACAGCCGATGCGGTCAGGCGCTGTCTGAAGCATTTTAACGATCCGGCGACAAAGTACATCTTCGTTCTTTCCGGTGATCAGGTATATAAGATGAACCTGGCGGACATGTTCTGGTATCACGTCGATAAAGGCGCTGAAGTGACGGTGGCCTGCAATTATGTAAGCCCGGAACAGGTGACCGATTTCGGGGTCATGGAGATCGACAAGGACGCTAAGATCAAAAAGTTCGTGGAAAAGCCAAAAGGCACCTCCGAAGTCAGTGAGCTTGCGGTCAAGCATAAAGGAAAGTCCTTTTTTCCGGGATCCATGGGGATATATCTTTTCAACAAATCCGCCCTCGTGGAGCTTCTCGCGGAAGAAAAGAAGGTCGATTTCGGAAGAGAGATCATACCCGACGCCATTCATAAAAAATCCACTTACGCCTATTTATTTGAAGGATACTGGAGGGACATAGGTACCATCAAGACTTTTTACGAGGAGAACCTCTCCCTGACCGATTCGATCCCTCCCCTCGATATGTTTGATGAAAAGTGGCAGATGTTTACGCGCCCACGGCACCTGCCGCCGGCAAAATTCGAGAAAAGCTCCATAGAAAGGAGTATCGTGACTGAAGGCGCTATCGTTCTTTCGGCTAAAATAGTTCATTCCGTGATAGGTCTCCGTTTCCGCGTGGATTCGGGTTCCGTCGTTGAAGACACAGTAGCCATGGGATGCGATTACTACGAGACGATAGACGAGATCAAGGGAGATATTGCCCGGGGGATCCCGCACCTGGGCGTGGGAAAAGATTGCGTGATCAAAAAAGCCATACTGGATAAAAACGTAAGGATAGGCGACAACGTGCAGATCGTGAATAAAGAAGGCGTGGATAATTACGACGGAGAGAATTATTCCATAAGAGACGGGATAGTCATAATAAGCAAAAATACCATCATTTCGTCAGGGGCGGTGATCTAGATCATGCAGGACACATTTGCTATTACCATTGTTTTTATCGTTATTTCGACAGTTGTCGGCGCTTTCATAAAAGGGCGCACCAGGGATAGATGCCTCAAGGGTTTTTCCGGTTACCCCGTGACGCTTGAGAAAAAAGACGGCAAATACGCCTGGGGAAAACTCCATGTTGAGAATTCAGGGCTTGAACTTTCTTATTCAGAGCCGTACGTCGACGCGAAGGGCGATCATGTGGAAATGAGCTACGTCCTTTACAAAAGTGAATACGGGGATATCCGCGCGCTTGTGCGTTATGTTGATGAGCTGGATGCGAAGCTTCAGACTTCACGCCTTAGGGACTTTAAAAAAAGCCGTAATCCCGGCTGGTATTCTCTTCTTGCAAGAAGGGTGCGTAACGTGTTCGGGACGGTCCGTGATTCTATCATCGAAGTAGTGAATCTTTTTGTCGGACGCGCTAAGGCGGCGATGCCCGCCGGAAAGATGCTGGAAGGCCAGGACAAGTATACTTCCGCCCTTCAGCAGCAGGCAATAACGACAATAGGGACATCCTATGAACCGATCCTGGAAAGATATATCGGCAGGAAGGTAGTACTTGCTTTAATGGGGTCAGAAGAAAAAAGGGAATATTCCGGCATTCTTAAAGATTATACGACCGAGTTCATAACGGTACTGGATACGGAATATAAAGGTTCCGGCACCGAAGAATCGCGTAAAGCGGATCTCGTGGTTCCCCGCTCTGCGTCTGTAATACGACATTCAGGAGAATGATATGAAGGTACTGGGGATATGCGGAAGCCCGAGAAAGGGAGGAAACACGGAGATCCTGCTTGACAAGGCCCTGGGAGGCGCAGCCTCTGGCGGCGCGGACTGCGAAAAGGTAATTTTGAGCGATCTTAAGATCGCGCCCGTCAGCGAGAAGGAATACGAGGAAGTAAACAGCGAGGGTTTTTCTCCCGTAGACGACGACATGCAGGCTATTTACCGGAAGATAAAAGAAGCCGATGTGCTCATTCTCGCTTCGCCGATATTTTTCGGAAGCCTCTCTTCCCAGACAAAGATCATGATAGACCGCTTCCAGTGCGTCTGGTTGGCAAAGAACGTAAAGAACGTTGACCTGTATCCTGATAAGAAAAAAGGGGCTTTTCTCTGCGTTGAAGCTACGAAAAGGGAAGATTTTTTTGATAATGCCAAATCAATAGTAGGGCATTTCTTTGCTACCGTTAACATGCGTTACGAAGAGGAGCTTTTCTGTCCGGGCCTTGATAAAAAGGGAAGCGTGCTGAAGCGTCCGGATTTCCTGGGAAAGGCGTATGAATTAGGCAAAAAAGTAGCAGAAGCTTAGTAGTTAATAATTAGCACTTGGTTGGGGGTATGATGGTCAGATGGCAGTACGGAAAAAGGGTCGATCCTTCGGTTTTCGATATACCGGTGAAAAAGATAAGAAGCGGCTGGTACAGTGATAAGTATTTTGTCCGGACGAAGAAAATACTTGAAAAAGACAATAATCACGTCCGCGCCCTGATGCAGGTATTTTGCAGAAAGGGCGCCACAGTCTGCGGCCTTGACGAGGCGATCGCGGTGCTCAAGCTTTGCGCGGATAGGCCAAATAAGCTCGTGATAAGAGCTCTATACGACGGGGACGAAGTCACCGCAGGCGAGACCGTAATGACGATCGAAGGAGATTACAGCACTTTCGCTCACCTGGAGACGGTTTACCTCGGGGTTATAGCCAGGCCGACAGCTATCGCGACAGCCGTAAAAAAAGTGGTCAAGGCGGCTAAAAACAAAAAGATCCTCTTTTTTCCGGCAAGGTTCGATCATTACCGCGTTCAGACCACAGACGGCTACGCCGCTTTTATATCCGGCGCTTTAGGAGTTTCTACCGACGCCCAGGGTCTGTGGTGGGGGGAGAAGGGCCTTGGCACCGTCCCCCATGGTATGATAGCGGCTTACGGCGGCGATACGGTCAAAGCGGCTGTTGCTTTTGACAAATACATGCCGAAAGATATCCAACGCATAGTTCTGGTTGATTTTGATAATGATTGCATCGGCACTTCCTTAAAAGTTGCCGAAGCGCTTGGCGAGAGATTATGGGGAGTGCGTTTTGACACGGCAGAAGACGTTAAAGACAGATCCGTCAAGGGCAAGAGTAAATCTTCCTACGGCGTTTGTCCGGAACTTGTATTTAAGGCCAGAAAAGCTTTTGATAAACATGGATTCAAGCACGTGAAAATAGTCATCTCCAGCGGGTTTAACGAAGAAAAAATAAAAAAATTCATTAAACTTAAAGTTCCTTTCGATGCTGTGGGCGTCGGCTCGGCCCTCGTGAGGGAAAAAATAGATTTTACCGCGGACGTCATCAAGATAAATGGAAAGAGTTGCGTGAAAGTCGGCAGGGGCTACAAGCCCAACAGGAGATTGAAACTGGTAAAATGAGAAAAGAGATGGAAGACAAGCAGATCAAGGTGTTGATCGTGGATGACGATACGCAGGTCCTGGATATTCTGGATCGTGCCCTGTCAAGAAAAGGATATCTTGTTTTGATGTCCAGGACCGGTGAGGAAGGGCTTACAAAGGCGAAAGAAGAAAAACCTGACCTTATTCTTTTGGACATCATGATGCCGGGGATAGACGGAAGAGAAGTGAAGAGCAGGCTAAACAAGGATACTTCGACTGTCAGCATTCCCGTGATATTCCTTACAGGGATGGACACGATGGATGACAAGGCAAGGGGCTTTGACCTCGGGATCGATGATTATGTTCTCAAGCCCTGCAATATAGATGAACTGCACCTCAGGATGAAAGGCGCCTTAAACCGCAGGAAGTTTTACGAGAAGATCTCCATGACAGACGGTCTTACCGGGCTTTATAATATACATTACTTCAAGAAGCAGTTTGACCTTTTTTTTAATATCGCAAAAAGATATAGAAAAGTATTTACCTTAGCTATTGTGGACATCGATAATTTTAAAGAAATAAACGATACTTACAGTCACGCTGTAGGGGATTTTGTCCTTAAAACACTTTCTTCTATATTAGAGGAGACGCTTCGGAAGCCGGACATAGTCACCAGGTATGGGGGCGACGAGTTCGCCGTGATATTGCCGGAAAGCGACCAAAAACAGGCCATCAGGGCCATGGAACGGGTCAAGGATAGAATAAACGGTAAGAAATTTATAATCGAGGAACGTGGTATGGAAATATCCTTTTCGATCAGCGCGGGAGTGGCGGCTTATAAGAAAAGTTTTGCAAACGAGACGGAACTTTTTGAAGCGGCCGATGCCGATATGTACGAGGAGAAAAGGTCCAAGCAAAAGGACGAGACATGAAGAAAACAAATGTACTCATAGTAGGAGCAGGTAAAGGGGGCTTGGCGCTCATCGATGCATTCCATGAAAGCGAAACGGTAAATATTTTGGGTATTGTTGATACAAATACCAAAGCTCCCGCTTTTGAACTGGCAAAAGCGCTTAATATACCCACCGGGAGCGATTATAAAAAATTCCTAAAAAAGAAAGACCTCAACGAGGTGATCAACGTTACCGGCAGCGAAAAAGTCCAGAAAGAGCTATTAAAAGCGTGTCCGCCCGACGTTGATGTGGTAAGCGGCCATACCGCGAAAATGATATGGGATCTCATCGGGGAACGCAGGAGGACTGAGGAAACACTGAAAAGCCTGGCCCGATTTGCCGACGAGAACCCGAATCCGGTCATGCGCGCCGCGAAGAACGGCGCGGTTTTATATTCCAATAACGCGGGAGAGAAGTTATCAAGCGGGTGGAGTAGCGGCATTGGAAAAACCTTGCCTCATCATTGGCGTGAGTCGTTGCAGGAAGCGCTTGAGTCCGGCGAGACAAAGTATAGAGAGGTCAAATGCGAGGATAAATTGTTTTCGTTCACAATGGTGCCTATAAGGGATGCCGGATACGTTAATTTGTACGGGCGCGATGTTACCGAACGCAAGAAATCCGAGGAAGAACTAAAGAAATTCTACTTGCAGCTCGACCAGATATTTCAAAGCGTCGGGGATGGGATGTTCGCGGTCGATAAGGATATGAAGGTGTCCAGGGCAAATGATGCTTTTCTGGGCATGCTTGGGGCGAGTAGGAAGGATCTGGAAGAAAAGGACTGCCATGAAGTCATGGGTAAGGAGCTGTGCGATGTTAACCGTGAGATCGTGGAGAAAATATTCAGCGGTGAAGATCGGGTAGAACGCGACGTGACAGTTTCCAGGAAAGACGGTATAAAGATACCCTGCATTTTAACGGCGACCCCGCTCGATGACGTTGAAGGGAATGTAATTGGCGTAATAGAAACCCTTAAAGATATTACCGAGCGCAAATCCGCGGAAAAGACGCTTCTTGAAAACA
>JBAROI010000026.1:0-6642 GCA_049642015.1 Candidatus Omnitrophota bacterium
GGTACGAATAGCCTCACCGTGGTAGAAATGCGCAAAAATCACGTCCAGCAGCAAGCCCAGGGCTATACTGCTAAAAGCTATTGAGCCCAGATATATTACAAGGGCCTTTCGTCCGAGATTTTTCGCAACCACTGTCATTGTAACGACATTTGTCGCAGGCCCCGCAACAAGAAAAACAAAAGCGGCGCCCGGATTTATGCCTTTTAAGATAAGAGCCGCGGCTATGGGGATAGAAGCAGTCGCGCAGACATACATCGGTATTCCTACGATCAGCATGACGAGCATGGCTATTATCCCTGAACCGAGATAGGCACTGATAAAGGTTTCAGGGAGGAAATAAGTTATCACTCCTCCGATAAGAAGACCCACGAGCAGCGGACCGCCGGTATCGCCCAGGAGGTCCCTGAAGGCGTACGTAATTCCGCCCGTTATTTTATGGGAAACGGCATGAGAGTGTTCGTGTTCTTCCTCGCACAATTTGCATTTGGGTTTTTCCTCCTGCGGGGGAGCTTCCTCCTTGATGAGAAGGTTTGCAGTAACGCCGGAAAGAACGCCCGTGACGAACGAAGCGATGATCCTGTAGACCGTAAAAAGGCCGCCCATCAATGCATACGTAGCGAAGATCGAATCCACGCCGGTAGTGGGCGTTGAGATAAAGAAAGAAAGCACCGCCCCCCTGCTCGCTCCTTCCTTTCGCAGCGACATGGCTGCCGGAATCACGCCGCAGGAGCAAAGAGGAAGCGGTATACCCAATAGAGCCGCTTTTATTACCGAAAACACATTGCTCTTTCCGAGGTGTCTGGCAACGGTCTCCTGATCGATAAAAATATGGATTATGCCCGCGAAAAAGAAACCGAACAGAAGATACGGAGCCATCTCGTTAAGCAGAAAATATGATTCCCTTATTATTCCAACAAATACGCTCATTTTAGATCCCTCGACTCGCTCACTTCGTTCTCTCGTCGGGATGACAAATAAGTTTGGATCCCGGGTCTCGTTTCACTCGCTCGGGATGAAATGCGCACCCATCACTTAGCTTCATTACCATTCGCTAAGCGATGTGCGCATTTCACTTGAACACCTCGCCGGTTTCGGAAGACCAGAACAATAGATCCAGTTCAGCTAGCGGTATATTCACTTTTTTGGAAAACTTCTTCAGTTTTTCTTCAAGAGAACGGTAGCACTTTGCCGACACGCACTTGGGAATTTCCCTGATTATGCCGCACTTTATCATGTTTTTCAGGATGTGGACGTCCAGTATAGCCAGCTCTTCCCCAAGGCCAATATTTCTCAAGAAATGGCTCGCCTCTTTTAGCCCCAGCCCCTTGACGTTACGGACAAGCCATGCGCGCGACTTGTAGGCGTCGCTTGCGTTCAATTTCTTCTTTATCCTTAAAGAGCCGTTTTCCGTAAAGATCCCGCGCGCTTCTACGATGTACCTGGATTTATTATTCGGAAAGCGCACCGCCTTGAGCCCTGCTTTTATCTGCCGCGTGTTTCCCCTGTATAGCACGCCGCTTCTTTCAAGCCCGGCTATGGCCTTATCGCAGTATATCGCCCTGGACTGTGGGGTGCATATGCAGAAACAAAGCTCGCTGAAGATCTTCTTATCCGGCCTTTTCCAGACAGCTTTAAATTCTTTCAGCCTCTTTTTTATCAGTTTCTTTTTTCCGGAGTATTCTGAGATCAGGCCCTGGATCATGATACGCAGCGGATAAGTTTTTTGGCTATCTCGATATGTAATCTTTCTTCGTTCCTGATCAAGCCGAGCGTCTTTTTTATCTCTCCATCTTTGATCTGGTCAATATAGTGAGAATAAAATTGCTCGGCCCTCTCTTCGAGGGTGAGTATCTCCTGGAATTCTTTTCGCAACACGTCAATATTCATTTTTCGCGCTTGCCTCAACCTGTTCGATCAGGTCTTTTATTACCTTCTCATGACGGGAGGAATCCTTGTAAAGACGCGTAAGCATTTTTTCGATGTCTTTTCTTTTGTCTTCTTCCACACCTTCGGTCTCTTTCAGGATCGCCTTTGAAAAGTTGGCATAAAGGGTCACGACCTCTTCTTCCACGTGAAGGAGTTCATCCAGCCCCGCGAGTAACCTTTCTTTTATCATCATCTATGCGTCCTCCCAGTCCCTTGGAGACATTTTTGATACGTACCTGAAAGCGCCAAGCGCGGTCTTCGCGCCATCCCCCGCCGCTATGATTATCTGTTTTTCCGGAACGTTGGTGACGTCTCCCGCGGCGAATATTCCGGGAACGTTAGTTTCGTTGCGACAGTTTACGATAATTTCACCTTTTTCATTTTTGTCCAGGTCTTTAGCGAGGTTAGAATTCGGATCAAGACCGATCTCGACAAAAACGCCCTGGACTTCGAGTTCCTTGTCTCCGTTTTCGGTTTTCAATTTTACCCTGTTGACAAAATTATCACCGAATACCGCGGTGACCTGGGAATTGTTCATCACCGTTACCTTGTCGCTTTTTACGACTTTTTCGCGTATTATTTCATCTCCCCCCAGTTCGGGGGTAATATTGACAATGTATATTTTTTTAGCTATTTTTACCAGCTGAATAGCCGCTTCCAGCGCCGAGTTGCCGCCTCCTACAATAACGACGTCCTTATTGGCAAAAAGCGGACCGTCACACGTGGCACAATAAGTCAGGCCTTTGCTTTTAAACTCCTCTTCGCCCGGAACATTGAGCTGTTTTGATCTCTTTCCCGAGGCTATAATGACCGTTTTTGCTTTGTAAGTCCCCTTGGCGGTATCGATCACGAAAATATCGCCCTCTTTGCGTGCCTCGGTGACTTTTTCGTTTTCCTTTAAAGACACGTTGTATTTCTTTATGTGCTCCTCAAATTTTGCCGTCAGATCCGCGCCTGTAATAAACTGGTAGCCCGTATAATTCTCGATGTCACCGCTCCAGGTGGTCTGCCCGCCTATATCTCCGGTGAGCACCAGAAAATCCATGCGCTTGCGGGCGGCATATACGCTGGCCGTGATGCCGGCGGGGCCGGCTCCTATGATTATGAGCTCGTACACTTTTTCCATTGTTATAATCCCAGCGCCTGGGCTATTTTATCCCTGTCGAAGCCTACGATTATCTCGCCTCCGATATCCAGCACAGGAACGCCCATCTGGCCGGATTTTTGCACCATTTCCTGGACCTTGCTCTGGTCAGCGGATACATCGATATCCTCGAAGTTGATATTGTTGTCTTTGAGGAACTGTTTGACCTTCAGGCAATACGGACAAGTGGGAGTACTGTAAACTATTACGTTTTTATCCATTAAGCACTCCTTGATCTATAACGCGCTCTTTAACTCGGAAAGTTTTCTCAGGTGTTCCTGCTCCTGCCTGATCAGTTCATCTACTATCTTGTGGTCGTGTTCGGGCACAACTTTTTTCATTCCTTCATAGAAAGTTATAGACTCCTGCTCGAACTTTATCCCCATTTCAATAGCTTCGGGATCGCTTTTCGCGCTTCTGGCGATTTCGGCGCCTTTATTCTCTTGCGTGAATACATACTGACCCGCCAGAGCGCTCATGAAAGCAAAATATTCTCCCGGATATGCCTCCGGGGGTTCATACTTTTGAACGGAGTCCAGGATCACTTGGAACATCGCGATGTGTTTTTCCTCTTCCCCCGCCAGGTATTCGAATATTTCCTTGGCGTTTTGTTTCTGCGATCTGGAGACAAGTTCGTTATAGAAGTCCCTGCCGTTCTTCTCTATCTGGACTCCCATCTCCACTATCTCGCTTCCTGAAAAGATATTACCCATCTATCCCTCCTTTTTAATAAGGTTCGCAAAATATTTCGTAGTATGCCTGCGGGTGAGCGCAAGTCGGACATTCTTCGGGCGCTTCTTTCCCTTCATGCACGTATCCACAATTGCGGCATTTCCATTTTACAACCGTATCCTTTTTAAAAACCGTTCCACCTTTGACATTCGCAAGCAATTTGCGGTAACGCTTTTCATGCTCTTCTTCCACCTCGGCAATCTCCTTAAACTGAACGGCTATTTCTTCAAAGCCTTCTTTTCTCGCCACTTCTTCCGCTTCTTTGTAGAGTTTTGTCCACTCAAGGTTTTCGCCCGCTGCGGCGGCTTCGAGATTTTGAGGAGTATTTCCTATGATACCCGCCGGATAAGAAGCCGTTATCTCGATTTCTCCGCCTTCGAGGAACTTAAAGAACCTTTTTGCGTGCTCTTTTTCGTTGTCCGCGGTTTCCAGAAATATTGCCGAGATCTGTTCGAAGCCGGCTTTCCGGGCGACGCCGGCAAAGTAAGTATAGCGGTTCCTTGCCTGCGACTCTCCCGCGAAAGAAGCGAGGAGATTTTTTTCGGTTTGTGTTCCTTTTACGCTTTTCATAGTGCTTACCACCTTTCTTTTACGCTTTCCAGAGCATATGGACCGTACAGAATTCCCTCACTTCAACAATGTCTTCTTTTTTTCCGCAGAGCTCGGCGGCGGGTTTCATCCCCGGCTTCAATTCCGCGCGAAGAACCTGATCTTTCGTCAGAACCTCGATAAATTTTATGTAATGTTTTTCTTCCATCGGATGCTCTACGCTGCCCACCTTCACCCGTATACCGCAACCTTTCGTTCCGCACCCGCAAGGACATTCATCCAATTCCTCGATGACCGGGACATGTTTTTCAAGCCCCTCGTCCTGGGTCTTCGCTTCGAGCTTATTCATTGGCTGTCCACAACAAACGAGGGACGGCGCGCCCTCGTGAGTAATTTCGACTACGTTTCCACATATTTCACACCTATAAAGTTCTCTTAACTGCGTCATGACTTTCCCCCCTTTTACCTAAGATAATTTAAAGACCCGTTTCGATAGTTCGCTATCGACCTCTTTAACCCCGGCATCGTCACTGCCTTCGAGTTTCGCTAATATCCCGGCAGGAGTCGCCTCCTCTTCCTCTTGCTCCTTTACGAACCACTGAAGGCATTTTCCGGTCTCCGCGTCTTTCTCTTCAGAAGCCAGAGCGGCAAGATCTTTGATCATGGCTGTAACATTTTTCTCGTGCGCCAATGTCTTTGCAAAAAGATCCGCGACAGACGTAAAGTCCTGCGGGGGCTCTTCGATGGCTTCCAGGTTGACCTTTAGTCCGTTCTGGTTCACGTAATCGTACATCTTCTGGGCATGAAAAAGCTCTTCCTTTACCTGGGCTGAGAACCAGTTTGCCACCCCGTCCATGCCGATAGACGACGCATAAGCTGCCATGCCAAGATAAAAATAAGCGGAATAGATCTCACGGTTTATCTGGTGGTTAAGACTGTTCAGCATTTTATCACTCAACATAATATATCCTCCCTTAGATCTCTTCGAATTGTTCTTTTCCGACACCGCATTCGGGGCACACCCAATCACCGGGCAGGTCCTCAAAGGCGACTCCGTCATTCTCTTCCGGATCGTAAATATAGCCGCATACTTTACATCTGTATTTCTTCATTTCTCCTCCCTCCAGCATTGGGTATAATAATGACTATCATTCATCAGTATACCATTTGAATTGTGTAATTCAACATTTTTTAACTTAAGACTTAATCATTACTAGAAGCATTTTAAATTTCTGGTTCGCGTCCAGGGCATGAGGTTCATTAGCAGGCATTATGATCATTTCGGCCTTTTTAACCGTATTTTTTTCTCCGGATATGGTGATCTCGGCCTCTCCATCCACTATATACACAAACGCGTCAAACGGGGCCGTATGTTCGCTTAGCCCCTGACCCTTATCGAACGAAAAAAGCGTAACCGTTCCGATCTTTTTGTCGATTATGGTTTTGCTCACAACGGAGCCCTCCTGGTAGTCAACAAGACTGGCTAAATTAAGAGGTTTGCCGGTAATTGTATCCATTATTTGCTCCTTTTAGTTTAATAAATCGGCTATGTTTATTGCCTTTAATTTTGTGATAACATCCGTCTCGATCGTATCCAATTTTCCTTTAAGCTTGCACTTCTTTGTGTGCGGACATACTTTATTTTTAAATTTGTGCCCTGTCATCTTGAACGATCCCTGGAAGATCTCGATCAGATCGAAAATGGATATATTTTTTACCTTCTCCGCCAGCGAAAAACCCCCGCCGGCGCCTTTATACGAATCGAGGATATTTTCTTTATTTAATATTTGGAGTATCTTCCTTAAAAAAGGTCTTGGGATATTTAAAGCCTTTGTCAGGCTTCTTACGGAAACCACCTTTTTCTTTGACTGGGCAATGCAGCAAATAGCCCTGATCGCGTAGTCCGTATCTCTTGTTATTAATTTCACTTTTAACCCCCTTTACTGCAGCCCCGCGCTTTAACTTTCAGCGCGGGGCTAGCTGGCAGGCCCCTAATCGCTACTATGCGTTTAAGGACGTATGGCAGTTTAGTGTCATGCCAAGGACTCACTACAGCACCCTTCCTTGCAGTGTGCTGCGGGGCGCAACATATATTTTATCGTTATTTTCATATAACCTCCTTTTTTTTGGTAGGTGCCGTTTACTTTCCCCACACCTTAATGATACCATATTAGTATCATTTGTCAAGTAAAAAATATATGTTTTTTAGAGGTAAATATCGCGTTTTCCGGCTTCGATCTTTTTGATGTTTTCCCTCACTTTTTCCTGTATCCCCGCGTCCGGTATCTTTG
>JBAROI010000154.1:0-9881 GCA_049642015.1 Candidatus Omnitrophota bacterium
GAATATATGTCATCCCGGAAACTGCCGAAGGCAAAAAATATGTCATCCCGGAAACTGCCGAAGGCAAAAAATATGTCATCCCGGAAACTGCCGAAGGCAAAAAATATGTCATCCCGGAAACTGCCGAAGGCAGTTATCCGGGACCAAATAATATTATTATATGATCCCGGGTCTCTCCTTCGCTTTGCTCGGGTTCGCCCGGGATGACATACTTCTAAATATGTGAAAGGGGTGACAGCGAGCGAAGTCCAGATAACACACATATGAAGGAAGGGGAATATTAAGGGGAAACCAACCGGCACGTTTTCCCCTATGGAGAACAAAAAACAAAAAGCTCATTGGTTAATTCCAATGAGCTTTTTGTAAGGTGGTAGCGGGGGACGGACTCGAACCGTCGACAACACGGGTATGAGCCGTGCGCTCTAGCCAGCTGAGCTACCCCGCCGCGTGTCAAAAATCATAATTGAAATCTCATTATATTGTAAAGATAGGGGTTTGTCAATTACCGACCATTACGCAAACTGGAGGAGGTGGACGATATTCCTGTTGAGCTGGTCGATCTCGCGGCTTGCCATCTTTATGGAGGGAAGGACGATCATGAGGATGCGCGTAAATTCTTCCCGGCTTTCTTCCAGGAGGCGTTCGAGCTGTGCGGCTTCCGGAAGCCCCAGGCTCTTATCTCCGCTTAGTTCAATAAGGATGGTTCGGAGTTTTTCCATATCCTTGTAGAGGATCGCCCGCCCTGCGGCAACGAGGCCATTGATCAGCACGGGGTAATTTCCGCTTCTCGAAAATACGAGATGCTTTTCCCTGCCAGTATATACTTTAGATTCAGTTTCTTCCAGGAGCGCCACAACATCACAGCTGTCGTCTGACCTGAGATTTTGTATGTAACTCAAAGGCTTGATCTCGATAAGGTCGAGAGTGCGGCCTGCCTCAAAGGCTTCCCTTGACCGCTTGTTTACTTCATTGATAAGCTTCTTCTGACACTCGGGAATGAGAGAGGTCGATATGACTATCCTTCTGTTCTTTGAAAGAAAAGCGCTGTCCCGTTCGGCTATATCGTCAAGCATGGCGATGTCAAGTCGGGATATTGCTTTCGGGGAATCCTCAATAAAAGTGGATATCTGCGCGCTTTCATTTTCTTCGGGAAAGGCGGGAAAAAACTGGGCGTCGGGAGGAATTACATAGAAACGTCTCATTTCCTTTTCCACGAATTCTTCGATCTGTTTCTCGACGTAAAACCTGTCGAACCGGAATTTTTTGGCCCACTCCTGTATTTTTTTGAACAGCCTGGCGGAATGGAAGGCGTGGCTGAATTTTTTTACACCTTTGGGAGTTCTAACCATAGTAAAACTTGTGAATCCTTCAATTTTTTTCAAAAAGAAGTCGGGGTCTCTGGAATAGATCTTTTCATAGAATATTACATCTCTTTTTATTTGCTCCACTTCCGCTGATATCCGGTCTAGCTTTTTTCGTTTCAGGGAGATATGCCCCAGCTCATGAAAGAGGCGTTCGCCCAGAATATAGGCGGCCTCTTCGTGTGTCCACCGACCGCCTATTTGAATAATGAGAGAATTAATAAAATCCGCGTCGAATATGATCGTATTACCCAAAACGAGAGAGTTTGTGGGTATGTTTTCAACAACACAGATGTTTACGGGGCTTTCTCCGGACAGGGCCTCGAAGATCGTTTTAAAATGTTCGAACCATTCTAATTCTCCTTCTAACTGGAGAATAAGGCTGGAAAACATTGAATATGTCAGATCATCAACATCCGCCTCGTTATTGTATTTTATTGAAGAATTCCAGACATCTATGAGGGCCAGGCACCACGCCATGTTCGCCTTATCCATGTCTTTTCTTCTAAAGTCCCAATCCCCAAGAAGATATTCTATCTTACCTATGCATTTTTCAAGCACGGCATTTGCCCCGAGTTCCGCTATATCTTCCTGAAGATCTTCCCGGCTTTCCTGACGGATTATCTCTATTTCGTCTAAATTGCTGATCAATTTGTGGGGGAATTCGTAAATTTGCTCCAGGTATGTTTCAAGCGCGGTATTTAATGCGGCTTGAAACTCCAGCGATTGCGTACCCTTCTTTTTCTCGTACACTTTAAAATCAAGCATTTTAAGATCAAGATAAACTCCTCCATAATCTTGCTTTGGAGGGTAGTGGGCGAAAAGATTTAGGACAGGCCGGGAATCCTTATCGGGAATCGCCAGAAAAGGGGCGGGCATCTGCGGTAAAGTTATCGCCTGGTTGTAATTACGCGCGGATACCTTATTCAGCACCCTGAAGGCCGATTGCAAGAAGTTTTCAATCGCACTTTTCGCGTGCTGTAAAGAGTGACGTTCTTTCCAGGCCGTACACGATTGTATTACGTGTTCAATGGCAGCCTTATCCCTGTCCAAGTCTTGTATTAAAATGTTTTTTACAGGATCGACATATGTTGAACTAGACCTTACGCTACGTTTTTCAGCTCTTATTGCATTAAGTTTATCTTCCAGCAGACGGATGATCTCCTCGTAGGATGTGGGAGCGCGGCTTAACTGTTTTATTTTATCCAGGCTGACAAGTTGCAGTAAAGTGTTCCCGACATCTATCGGAGTATTGTTGAGGAAGCTATTTTCCGGATCAATGGTCACCAGCTGCCTGTAGTGTTCCAGACAGGCGGCAAGAAGGAGCAGGCAATATTCAGGGTTGATATTTATTCCCGCAAGATCCGGGTCTGCGCTTGCGGCAAGTTCGCCGGATTGAGTCAGCTGGGCATTTAAGTCTTCGTAAATACTGGCGATCTCTCTAGAGTCATCGATGTCATTAGTTTCTTCCAGTTGTGGTTGGCTGTAATAAGCATTTCGGAGATCATCAGGAACCTGAAAAATGTCCAGTTCTTCATCTGTTACAGGTAGGCCTAAATATATATTCAAAATGGTGAGAACTGCCAGTGATCTTGTATCACTATCTCCGCTTTTTGCCCGGGTCTGTATAAGCCTGGCTAGTCTCATGATATGATCGCTCGCCCCCGATCCCAAGGCCCGGTGGCTTTTATATAAGCGTTGAAAGTGATCAAGCGCAAGGTACGAGGGAGATCCATCTTGGGTATTCGGGGATATGATGATCAGTTTAGATGCACCTTGCGTGTCTCTTGTAAGGGTTAATTCTATGTTGGTTATCATTCCATTTTCGTCAATTATTGGAACAAGGACGTGTTTTATTCGCCTTCCGTGGCCACGAGAATACCAGTCATCATCATAAACCGCTTTCGTTACCTCACCGATCGTTCTCGAAAAATCCCTGTCATAGATGCGGCGCCCGATGCGAAGTCCGTCTGCGTTGAAAAACTCGTTGTAATATTTTCCGAGTAAATCATTGAATATAACTGTGAGCTCCCTGAATTTTTCGTCAAGCGCGGTGACGTTTTGGGAGACGTCAGTCCTTGAGCGCATAAGCTGAAGGATCTGGCCGAAGGCCTGTTCTATATCTCTTTTTTTATTTTGCGGAACAAATCCCCCGAGAAATTTATCCAGCCAGAGCAGCGAGAATTTCTGCAGGATGTCGATATCTTCGTCCAGCGTTTCGAACCAGATCGAATAGAGTTCTGCTTTTTTGGGATGAATATCGTTTATGATCCCCGGGATTTCGTTGCTTTTGATCTCTTCAAGCTGCTGGATAGCGTTTTCAAAATCTTCATCCTGGGCGGGTTGGATTCCGCTAATCCTTTCGAAGATTTCATTGAGATTTCTTTGGGTATCCAACAGGTTTCTTTCGAGCTCCTCTATTCTTCTGATCTTGTCCTGGAGAGGGACGGGAGAGTTCTGGGCCGCGCCCTGGAGTATTCTTTTGGCTTCATGTACCCTCCACAGGATATCCTCCACCTCCAAGGTCGATGTCTTCAATGAACACATCAGGTCTATTTTTCTTTCCAGGAATAAAATAAATTGTGATGTCTGGTCCTGGTCCAGCGGGATCGAGAAACCGACTTGCCATTGTAGCAGACTAAAATTGGAGGGCAGGGGAGATATGCTCTCTTTTAAAACATCAAGTATCCTGTTTTTGGTTCTTTCTGCTTCTCCTTCCGGGATCCTGAGGGGGCGGGCGGCATCAGAAAGTTCATGAATTTTGCGGTCGGCATGATCGAGCACTCCGATCAAGCTGTTAAGAAATTGCGTTCTGGGTGATATATGCCTGAAATATGCGCCGCAGTCATTTTGAAACCTAGCGTCATCAAAAGGTATATGCCTAAGGGCGTAATTCTGTATTACGGTATCTTTAAAGGCCGTAAGCGTTTCTATGTAATCCTGCGTAAGGTAGGGATTGTCAAGACGCAGGCCCAGGGACCTGGCAGCTTCCTGGGATTCCCGCAAATCGCTAAATAGACGTTGATAAGTCGACAGGAACGGTCCATGCTCAGAAATGCTTTCCACCATTCTTTCAATACTTGTTAACGTGACCTTAATATTTCCGAACATGTCCCTGAACGCATTATACGTGATCGGCCCAGGATCACTTGCCGCTTCAAGTTCATTCAGGCGCCTGTAGAGCTGTACGACTAGATTATTAATGCTCGCAAAATTAGTGTCAAACCACCTTATGTCAAGCTGTCCATATTGCTGCTGGAGGGAGCTTATATTCATTTCCGCTACATTGATCTTTTGTCTGATAAATGCTGTTGAGTTTTTGATCGCTCTTAGTGAGGATCCTTCAAGGCCGCTCAGTCTGGCTTCAATTTCGTGATACCTCTCGGAAAAATCTGTTTTTACGTCTGTCCAGCGTCTGCCTCGCGCCTCAAAAGCCGCGGCATCTTGGTAATAGCGTGTGATTGTATATTCGAGATCCGGCGTCTCATCATTGATCTGATCAGCGTCAAAAAACGGGCTGGTGACGCTATTCATCTCCTGAAATTGCCGGAGGCTATGAAAAATGTTTGCTACCGATTGCATTCTGTTCTGAAAACTTGTCTCCCTGGAAACATCAAGGCTATCTTCGAATTCATTCTGGTGCAATATTCTTATTCCGGCTCCCCCGCGCCTTACAGGGCGAGCGGAAACAATTTCAAGGCCAAGGAAAGACGCGACCCTTAGTATACATCGCCTCATTTCGTCAGGATCGAATTGTCTCGGGAAGAGGGTGTCGGCTGTTCTTAATATTCTTTCCAGGGTCCTGTCAGCTTCGGGCTGCGTATTAAAGTAGGCACTTTTTGCCATGAAGAAATTATCATCTATACCGTTGATCTCTATTATGTGATCGACCGCCATGTCGATAAAAAGTTCAAGCTCGTCTTCTTCGGCGAAAAAGCCGGAAAAGAGGCCTCGTAATTCTTGGAAAATACCCCCCTTTAGAGCGCTTCTCCAATTATTCATTCCTGTGCAATTTATTCCGTCCCGGGCGATCACAAAATTCAGATAGTCGGTCAATTTTTCTTTGAACTTTTTGTGTATTTCTTCTTGCAGCTTCAACCATTGCCTCATATTGGCAAGGATGCCTTCCTCTGGACCCTGATATTGGTCGTCGTCCCAGTCCATTCTCAGTCTGTCAAGCTTTGTCCTGGTATTGGCCTGAAGACTAAAGGCGTTGACGCCTATGGCAGACCTGACGTGATTGAGGGCATTATCGATGTTTCGAAGCGTTCCATGGATTTCAGTTTCACGGTCGCTGGAATGTTCAATTTTTTCATAAGGATAAAAAATGAGCTCATTTCGTATTTGCCCCAGTACATATTCTAAGACTCCGGAGGTATGTTCCACGGCTTCAACCAGGAACTGGGCAGCGTGTTTCGTTGGGATCGACGGCGCACCATTACGATCCTTATGTCTGGCCATTTGATAAGATGTTATCAAATGATGAAGTCCGATCCGCAGGTTTTCAGCGATATCATATGTGAGAGAAATAGGAGATGTGCCTCTAAATCCTTGGCCTTGAGAATTGCGATATTCGTATTCTATCTTTAAAAGTCGGGCCATGGAACAATGTGCCATGCCGATCATTTGCAATGTGCGTGGATGTTCGGAAGCGGAAAGGCTTTCCAGGTAGTCAAAAATGCCCCGTATTTCAAGAAAAGAACTTTGCAATGCGCTTTTTCTGTCGTCAGAAAAAGAAAGAGGCTGACTTTCCAGGTCCATTATTTCTAAACGCATTTCATTATGGATCGCCTCCATCATGTTTGTTAATATCGTGCGGGCCTGATAGCGCTCGTCGCGGCCTGCTGCGGCCATTATATTTTCGATTTTACTGCGCAATAGATCGAATTCGCGCCGGGCATCACTGAACTGTCGAGACCAGCTAAGGGACAGCGCCCAGCTATTGTGGTATCGAAGGTTCGATTCGTCCAGGAGGTGCGCAACCCCGTAGCAAAATTCACATTTTATGTTTGCCATTCTCCGGAGGCTTGAGTTCTTTCTCTGGGGATAAAAGATCTCACTGATAGAGCAGAATACCGCAGCTAAATCACTCCTCATGGCCTCGGGATATGTTGAAGACTCTTTTATTTTTTCGGCAAGCTGCCTTAGCATTACGCGGTTTCCATTATCCGATAAAATATCTTGCGCACTCAAGCCGCTGATCCTTGTGAAGAAGTTTGGGGCATCAGGAATGCCCGTAAAGAGGTTGTCAGCAAGGCCTTTTTTCAGCATTAGCTCAAGACCTTTCCCCAGGGCCGCGTTGTCGGCGCTGGTGATGTTAGTTCTTCCGCCGTTATTGTTTACCTCTCGGATAATTCGGCGTGCTGTCTGGGTAGCTTCATCGATTTTTTGCTGCACTGGATCCGGCTGGCCTGTGCTGCCGGAAGCAACAGCGGGAAAGAATAGAGCTTCGTCCGGGTCGTATTTTTCTATGGAAGTAAATTGGGGCTGCCCGCCGTCGATCTTGAACCGGGCCGTAAAAGGAACTCCGTTTACAGTGCAGCCGAGAACGTATTCTTCCTTTTCACCGTCATAAACGACGTTCCTTACATCGATTCTCTTACTTTGGTTGGCGCCCTTAACGCTGGAATCAGCAAGATTTACCGTAGAGAAAAGGTCCTTTGCGAGGGGAACGTTTTCAAAATCATATCCGCTTTTTCCAAGTCTTAGAATATTAGCGGTAATGAAAGTCCTTACGGCATTGGCCTGCTCCTGAAGAGGGGAGAACGGAGTGGTGAAGTGTCCAGCGCTTAGCGCATATGCGTCCGGCACGGCCGCGGGCAATTGCTGCAGCACGAAAACGCAGGCCACTATCAAGGAAATAGATTTTCTAAGTAGATTTTTATTCATATATATAACCCAAAAAATATACTAACTTTCTATAAGATTAACAATAATTATATCAAAGATGATATATATAAAAAAGAGTTATATATAACTTTTTTATATCTTAACTTTTAAGGAGGTTTTTTACGTTTTCTGCTATGGCAAGACAGGATGTCAGGCCGGGGGATTCGATGCCGATAAGATTGATGAAATTTGGAAATCCCTTATCTTCTTCATTTGATATGACAAAGTCCCTGAAGGATTCGTTTTCAGTCTGGAGTTTGGGCCTTATGCCGGCAGTATCAGGCATGAGGTCATCTTTTTTAAGCGGCCTTAGAAAGCGCTTAACAGAATTACAAAAAATTTCTTTATCGACTTCATTTATATCGTAATCAAGGGTGTCCACGTAATTTGCGTCAGGACCAAGCCTTAAGCCTCCCGCAAGGTCAGGCGTAAGGTGGATGCCGAGGTCAATGTCGGTAGGAGGGGGATATACAGGGTGGGTGATATTATATTGTTTAGGGTTTCTTATTCTGAAGTACTGCCCCTTACAGTAGTGGATCGTATAAGAATTACTTTTTGAATCGATGCCGACAAGTTCCGAGACCTTGTTAGATTCCAGGCCGGCTGCATTTATGACCGATCCTGCTTCAAAAGTAAAGTGCTCTCCGCCGGGTTCTTCTACTGTTAATTCGTATGAAGAAGAAAGTTTTTTAATACCTATCACATTGATCCCAAAAGCGAAGTCCACTTTTTTACTCTTCGCGGATCTAAAAAAGAAATCCATGGCGCTATGGGAATCGATAATGCCGGTATCAGGACATAGAAGGGCCTTTTGTGCGTCGACATTCGGTTCAAATTCCCTTATTTCTTTTTTTTCCAGAAATCTTAAATTATCCAGACCGCAGTCAAGCGCGTTCTGGTAGATATCTTCAAGTTTATCGACCTCTTTTTTATCGCAGGCTACGAGGAGTTTTCCGAGCTTCTTGTGGGGTATGCCATGTTTGCCGCAAAGATCATACAAAAGATGCCTTCCCCGGATGCAGCACTTTGCTTTAAAACTATCCTTAGGATAATAAATGCCGCTGTGTATGACTTCAGAATTGCGCGAGCTTGTCTCCTGGCCGAAGGATTCGTTCCTTTCGACGACGATTATTTCCTTCTCGCCGTCCGAAAGGGTATAGGCGGCTGAAAGGCCTATTATTCCCGCTCCAATTATCGCTATGTCGACTTTCTCCATGGTATGATTATTTTACAGCTTTAATTGTTTTAACCCAAGCAAAAACATTTGAAAATCGACACAAGAAGCGTATAATAGCAAAAAAAGGAGAAAAGATGGATACACTCGAAGCCATATCAAAAAGAGCGAGCGTAAGAGAATACGATTCAAAGCCGGTAGATAAGGGCGTGCTTGAGAAGCTGGTCGACGCCGGAAGGCGGGCGCCAACGGCCAGGGCCGTGGAACCGTGGGAGTTCGTCGTCGTGACCGAACGGGATATGCTTACGAAACTCGGCGAAATAGCGAGCACAGGCACCTTCATAAAGGACGCGGCGAGTTGCATAGCGGTATTCTCGAAAGATACAAAATATTATCTCGAGGACGGCTGCGCGGCCACTGAAAACATTCTTCTGGCGGCGGCCGACCTGGGCCTGGGGGCGTGCTGGGTAGCTGGAGACAAAAAGCCTTACGTGGGAGAAGTTGCAGAGCTTTTAGGCGCTTCATCTGACATGAAGCTCATAAGTTTAATATCCCTGGGCTGGCCCAAAGCCGAAGCAAGACAGGCGAAGCATCGCGGGCTGGAAGAAGTATTGCACTGGGAGAAGTTTTAAGAAAGGAGAAGCAATGCAGAAAAAGGTCATATATATTGTTGTAGGGATTCTTGTAGCTTTTTTGATCCTGTCAGTGGCGAAGGATCATATCATAAAAATATCGGTGGAGCAGGGCGTAAGCGTTGTTACCGGCATGCGCCTCAGCATCAAAAGTTTTCAATTTGGCATTATAAGAAGCTTTGTTGATATCAGGGGAATGAAGCTGTTTAACCCCAAAGGATTCAGGGACAGGGTGATGCTGGATATGCCCGAGATCTATGTTCGTTACGATCCGGTCTCGATATTTAAAAGAGAGTTTCATTTGTATGATATGAAGATAGATCTAAAAGAGCTCGTCGTTGTAAAGGACGAAGAAGGTAGGCTGAACCTGAACGCCCTTCAGGTCGGGAGAGAGAAAAAAGCGCAAAGGAAGCCGGGCAAATTCGAGTTGACAAAATTGAGGATAGACAACCTTGAGCTCAAGGCCGACAAAGTGATCTATAAGGATTATTCGAAAGGCGGATCGCCGGTCGTTAAGACCTACAATGTAGGCCTCAATGAAAGGTATAAAAATGTGAACAATCTCGAGGCGCTCGTGAGCCTTGTCATCGCCAGGACCCTCATGAGGACTACCGTCGCGCAGCTTACGGGTTTTGACATAAGGCGTTTGCAAGACACTGCTTCGGGCGCTATTGCTACGGCCGAAAAGATCACGGCGGAAGCGGCAGTAGCAGCGGGGGCGACGTTGAAAAAGACAGGGAAAGTTGCCGGGGAGACCGTCAAAGAAGGTACCCAGGTATTAAAAGGCGCGACCGAGGGCCTCGGGAAAGCCCTGATGTCGCCGTT
>JBAROI010000163.1:0-5958 GCA_049642015.1 Candidatus Omnitrophota bacterium
TTGTAATTTATGATCGTGTTGTTGGTGGCATTGATCTGCATTGTGGTTGAATTGATGTATTGAACTTCGGCATCACCTGAAACAACTTCTTTGACTTCCGGAAGGCCATATATAGAAACCGCACTTGCGCAAACAAGCGTGATTATCATCGTTATTATTGTTGGAATTCTTTTGATCTTCATTTTTGTCCTCGCTCTTTACTTACACCTAAAATATACAATATTTACGTTGAGTTCATGCGTTTGGTATATTAAATGTATATTAATTATTAAATAGACATTAAAATTGTATATCTAAACTTTTATATTCCTAACTTTGTATATAAAAAAAGAGAATCTAATAGAAATGGTTTTTAAAAAATTATTTGTAGGTGAGGAGTTTTTTTATGGAAATCTTGACTTCGCAGGGATACTTTTGGCAGTTATTCTTCTAGTTTGTACCCAACGTCGCGGACGCTTTTTATAAGCTTGGATTCTTTACCTAGTTTTTCACGCAAATGCCGTATATGAACGTCGATTGTTCTATCAACAACTATCTTTTCGTCTCCCCAAAGGTAATCCAATATCGCCTGCCGCGTAAAAACATTTCCTTTTCTTGAAGAAAGGAGGCGCAATATTTTAAATTCAACAGATGTGAGTTTGATCTCTTTGCCGTCAACTGTAACTTTATGCTTGTCTATGTCCATTTGGATCTTATCGCCAATATCTATTTTTTTTGTCGTGATCGCCTCTTCCTTTTTTCTCATCGCGGCTTTTATTCTGGCGATAAGTTCTTCAGATGAAAAAGGTTTGACTACGTAGTCGTCGGCTCCAAGTTCAAACCCCACTACCTTATCTATTACCTGATCCCTCGCGGTCAGCATAATAACGGGTATAGATGCGTATTCATCTTCTTTCTTCAGAATTTTACAAACTTCGAATCCATCCATCTCAGGCAGCCCTATATCTAAAAGTATAAGGTCCGGCTTCTGCTTCTTCAGAAACCTGAAGAGACTCTCCCCGTCTTTGAAGCCCTCGGCGTCAAATCCCGCCTTTTTAAGGCGGAGCTTCACGACCCTTAATAGGTCAGGAATGTCATCTACTACTGCTATTAACTTGGGCATTTTTAACACCTCTTATGATTGTACTAATGTAGTATAGCATTAGACGGTAAAAATTCACAGGTTCTTCATCAATTTTTTAAATCTTTTTTCTCCGGCGGCATGGGCGGCCTGGAAATTCTCAGCCTTAGCTGACACTTCAAACAACGCTCCGCTTCCTGAACAGCGTCTTTTTCTTTGAAAACGCGTTCTACCTGCGAAAAATTTTTTATCCTCTTACCGGCCGGGAAACAAGAAGCTTTTGCTCTTTCCCTGTACGCGAAATCTTCCTCCCTGCCCAGGCAGGGATCTGCTTCATCTCGAGGGATAAGGGCCTGTTCGATCTCGCCTCTTCCGCCCAGATATATATCTATCGAGGAAGCGGCCTGCCGACCGGCCTGGATCGCCTTGATCACGGAAGCCGGCCCGCTTACCACGTCTCCCCCTGAAAAAACGCCCTGCCTTGAACAAGCAAGCGTATCTTCATCCGCGTTGATATAGCCTTTTTTTGTGAGCTGGACACCGAATTCTTCAGGCACAGCCGCTCTCTGGCCGATCGCTGCTATCAGCCTATCCGCTTCGACCGTGAACTCACTGCCCTCTATCGGAACAGGCCTCCTCCTGCCGCTGGCGTCAGGCTCGCCCAGTTCCATGCGGATGCATTCTATTTTCAGCTTATCAGCCCCGGGGAGCACCTTTACCGGAGCCACGAGAAAGCTGATGTTTATGCCTTCTTCCAGAGCTTCTTCAACTTCTTCTTCTGTAGCGGGCATTTCCGCCCTTGTCCGGCGATATAGCACAGTAACCGTTTTTATTCCTACCCTTAAGGCATTTCTCGCGACATCCATGGCAACATTCCCGCCGCCGATGACCGCCACATCGCCAGTGATGTCAGCTTTTCCTTCAAGATTTATGGATTTCAGGACGGATATCCCGTCCAGCACGCGCGGGTCGTCTTCTCCCGGCATTCCCATCTTCATGCCTTGATCGGCTCCCGTGGCCAGGAAAACCGCGTCAAAACCCTGATCGAACAATTTATCGACCGACTCCACTTTTTCATTTGTCTTTATCTTAACGCCTGTCTTTTCTATGTCCCTGATCTCATTGTCTACAATATCTCTCGGCAGGCGGTATTTGGGAATACACGTCCTCATCATCCCGCCCGGCTCGGGCAAGGCCTCAAAAACGGTTACCGAATGCCCCAATATTCTCAGAAACCACGAGGCAGTTAACCCCGCGGGCCCTGCCCCCACAACAGCGACCCTCTTGTTCGTATCCGCGGCAACCCTGATCTTTGAGCGCCACCTGCCGGAATCGAGTTCGGCCACAAATCTTTTCAGAGCCCTTATGGCTATGGGCTCATTTACTTCGCCCCTGCGGCAGGGTTCTTCACAAGGATGATCGCATACACACCCCAGAACGTGCGGAAACGGGACCTTTTCCCTTACAACCTCCAGGGCGTCCTGATACCGGCCTTCCGCGATCAGCCTTACGTACCGGGCCACTTCAATTCCCGCGGGACAGTTATTTGTACAGGGAAGAAGAACCTTTTCACGGTCTTTTTCCTCAAATTTCTCTTTATCAGTCAATGCTCCGGAAGGGCATACTTCCACGCAAGCTTCACAGAACTTGCACGCCGCGTCTTTAAAAGACACGTTATAATGCGTCCCCACGATGGTATCTATGCCCCGTTTTACGAGCCCTATGACTCCTATTTCCCTGACCTCCTGGCACATCCGGAAGCAGCGCCCGCACAAAATACAACGGTCTAGATCCCTGATGAACAAAGGCTCATCCGAGATCACGGGAAGGTTCCTCGTCTGTGGAACATATCCCGGAAGTTCCTCTTTTACGCCTATCCATTCAGCGACTTTCTTTAGCTGTGACGATCCGTCCAACTCGGACGGAAGTTCACTCAAAATGAACCACATAACTTTCTTTCTGAGTTCCTGGAGGCGAGGGGTATCAGTGCGGACTATCATCCCTTCTTTAACTTCAGTCGTGCAGGAAGTAGGGAATCCCTTTATGCCCCCGATCTCGACGATACACAGCCGGCACGCGCCTATGGGGGGAATGTCGGGATGATAGCATAGGTTGGGCACATAAATGCCGGCTTGGAGCGCCGCTTCGAGCACCGTTTTTCCCTGCTCTACCCTTACTTCCTTATCGTTAATATTCAGAGTGATCATTTTATCGCCTTAAATGGGCAGGCAATGATGCATGCCTTGCACTTTATACATTTATCCTTGTTGATCTCCGCATACTTCTCTTTCTTCCAGTCGATAGCGCCAACGGGGCACACTTTATAACATATGCCGCACTTTGTACATTTTTCTTCGATAACCTCGAACTCCAAGAGGTCCGTGCAGACAAGGGCAGGACAATTTTTATCCCCTATGTGGGCCTTGTACTCGTCCGGAAAATACTTTAAAGTCGTCAACACCGGATTCGGGGCCGTATTGCCCAGACCACAAAGCGCCGTATCTTTTATGGCGCTGCCGGTGTCCTCCAAAAATCTTATATGTTCTTCCCTGGCCTTGCCCGCGGTGATCAGTTCGAAGACCTCCAGCATCCTCTTCAGCCCTACCCTGCAGGGCACACATTTGCCGCAAGATTCGGCAACCGTAAAATCCAGAAAGAATTTAGCGATATCGACCATGCAAGTGCTTTCGTCCATCACGATCATGCCGCCGGAACCCATGATCGCGCCTGTCTTCGTAATGGACTCATAATCAATAGATGTATCGATCAGGCTTTCAGGGAGGCATCCTCCCGAAGGACCACCTATTTGCACACCCTTGAAGACCGATTTTTTACCCGCCATTCCGCCTCCCGGCCCGTATACAAGCTGGCGGATCGTGGTCCCCATGGGAACTTCCACCAGGCCTGTATTTTTTACTTTTCCCGCCAGCGCGAAGACTTTTGTTCCCTTGCTTTGGGCGGTTCCTATGGAAGAAAACCATTCCGCCCCTTTGTCTATTATATGGCTGATGTTGGCCAGTGTTTCAACGTTGTTGATGAGCGTGGGTTTTTTCCATAGCCCTTCATGTGCCGGAAATGGCGGTCTGGGGTTCGGCATTCCCCTGCGTCCTTCGATCGAGGCCATAAGGGCGGTCTCTTCGCCGCACACAAACGCTCCGGCGCCCTCCTTTATGCTGATATCAAACGAAAAACCTTTTTTCAGTTTGGACTCTCCCAGAAATCCTTTTTCCCGGGCCTGTGATATCGCCTTTTTTAGCCTTTTTATCGCTAGCGGATATTCCGCGCGGCAATAGATATATCCTTCACGCGCACCGATGGCGTAACCCGCGATGATCATACCTTCGAGCACGGAATGCGGATCGCCCTCCAGTATGCTGCGGTCCATGAACGCGCCGGGATCGCCTTCATCCGCGTTGCATACCACGTACTTTTCGCCGCTCTGGGCGCTTCTGCAAAATTCCCACTTTAGCCCAGTAAGAAAACCGGCGCCGCCTCTGCCTCTGAGGCCGGAAAACTTCACCTCTTCTGCCACTTCTTCCGGCGTCATATCAAAGGCTTTTTTCAAAGCGTTGTACCCTTGGTGCGCTATGTAATCTTCAATATCCTCGGGATCGATCTCTCCGCAGTTTGAAAGAACGATCCGTGTCTGGTCGGCGAAAAACCGATTGTAATCTTCCCCGGCCCGTAATTTTTCTACAAGCTCCCCCTTAAGAATGTGTCTGTCCACAAGCTCGGGAACGTTCTCCGGTTTAATATATTCATAGGTGACTCTGCCGAGTTCCGGCGTAATGATGTCTACCAGCACATCCCTGAACAAGCCCCTGTCGCCGGTTTTGACGATCTCGCATCTGCCGGCCAGATTATTTCGCTTCAGTTCTCCGGCGAAAGCGCTTTCCACTTCTTCAGCGCCGGCTGAAATCCCGCTTGTACCCATGCATATAAGTATTTTGATCTTCATCTATTCGGCCTCTCCCGAGGCGTATTTATTCAGAATTTCTTCCATTTTCTGGATCGTGCAACTTCCGTAAAAATCATCATCGATCATAACAACGGGAGCCATGCCGCAGCATCCCAGGCAAGCTACCCTTTCCAGGGAAAACACACCATCATCCGTAGTCTCGCCTACCTTTATCCCCAATTTATCCGACAGGTAATCGAGGATCTCCTTGCCGCCCATGACATGGCAGGCAGTGCCCTGACAAACCTTGATCGTATGCTTGCCCCGCGGGTCAAGATAAAATTGAGCGTAAAAAGTCAGCACCCCGTATATTTCAATAGGATAAACTGCCAATTCCCTGGACATCAATTCAATCGATTCCCTGGGAACATAACCATACGCCGCCTGTATCTCCTGCAATAAAGGTATCAGGGCGCCTTTTTTCCCTTTATAGCGCTTGATTATCTTTTTCATCTCAGAAAGTTCGGTTTTCACCATACATTCCTCCCGGAACTTGCCGGTGTACCTATATTAGATCACCTTGTAGGCTTGAAAAAAAGGCGTTCCCTTATGAGAACGCCTTTGTTTAAGCTCATTATCCACTATTTTTATATTCACGTCAAGCAAAAATCTCCCTTAAACTGACGGTGGCAAGTTCTCCCCGGCGAATCTTTCGTCAAATTCTCCTTCGAACGGCTGAACCCATCCGGAGTGGAGACCCAGCTCGTGCATCCTGTCCAGGACGGGGTAATACTCGTCCCGGCTGATCCTGCGCGATAACTCCTTGTATTCCATAACTTTATACGCGGGATAATACTGGCTCATCACGCTGAAACACACATCCCTGCCAAGTTCTTTTGCGATAAATTCAAGCGTCTCTATCGTGCCGGAAATGCCTCCCGCAAGCACAAGAAGGCGAACTATAAGACCTTTGCTGGCAATGCCCCGGGAGGTTTCCAGG
>JBAROI010000171.1:0-14211 GCA_049642015.1 Candidatus Omnitrophota bacterium
GTCAGTCTTCCTGAAATAACGTTCCTGATCTTTATGTCAAGGAGTTCATACCTTCTCCTGAAGAGGCCCCTGACTGCCGTAAGTTCTTCAAGCAGGGCCCGGTATTCACCCGCCTTGAGAAGTTCCAATGAAACCTGGACGCCGGTTTTAGAGATGTCTTTTTCTTCCACGTACGCCCCTTCAAGAAATTTCCCCAGATCAAGAAGCAGCTGTTTGATTTCCCTTATTTCGCCTCTGGATAATTTGGGCTGGAGCAGCTCTTTGCCCCTTTGAGGAGGAAGGCTGCCTTTTTTGTCCTGGAGCATATCAACGGCAGCCGTGAGCCTTATCCCGAGCGGTTTTATTTTTTCTCTATCGTCAAGCATGCCGTCATTCTCATGATCGCGTCCCCGGAAGTGCTGCAAGAGAAAATCGGACTTACTGGGCTTGCTCTTTTTAACATAGGACCATCTTCCGCCCTTCATATCAAGTTTGGAATAAGTTCCCTTCATGACTACATACATATCTTCTTCGTGGTTATACCAGACTTTCTGCCTTCTTTTCTTGTGTTCGGATTTTGTCCAGAGGTTTAATTCTTCGGCAAGGAGATTAGTGGAAGCGCAAAGTAAAGCGGAGGCGGCAGGTTCATTTTTCCTGTCCATAAAATCAAGAGCCCTTGAGATCTTCTCTCTTGCTTCCCTGCGATGATCGCGTCTCTCGGCTACTTTAAAATCCTTTGTCGGCTCACCTAAAAGCTCAAGTTCCCATCTTAGCCGGGCTTTGAGCGCTTTAAGGCGCACAAGGCACCTTTCCAGCTTCTTCCTCTTCGTTTCATCATCAGGCCGCTTTTCAAGTTTCCTCTCGAGAGAAGCGCGTTCCGCGGAAAGGCGGATAAGCTCAAGGTTGATCTTGGGAATTTCGCGCAGATAATAGTAAAGAACGCATTCGTCGTCTTCCACAAAATTGGATCTTATGTTAAAGCGCGCTTTTTCCAGCTTCCTTTTCACATCTCCCAGTTTCCTGCCATCCTTCTTGCTATCCAGGGTTGCCGGCAGGTCGCCAAGGATGGCACCCAGCCACATTATGGCAAGCGGCGACAGGCCGAAATAATCTTCCGTCAAAGTATATTTGACCGGTTCAGAAAGTCCTTCAGGTTCCTCTGCTTCTAACATCTTAAGTCTGACCATATTTTTCAGTTCTGCCCGGACAGTGGTTTTCGAATAAGGCTCGCCTTCCTCATTAAGTCTTCTTGTCCGAAATTCTTTCATGGTAAAGCTAACAGCTCCTGACGTTTTACCCGCTTGGTCGACTTTCACAAACCCGTTCTCCGGATCCATGAGATCCTCAAAAGCATGTTGCACGTCTCCTTTAGCGGGAAGAACCTTGGCAGCAAGTACATCAGAAACTTTTAACCCCGGACCGTCGCCGAGGAGAACTTTAAGATTTTCTATAACCGTAAGCATGCAATAAAGTACTTTTATTCTATCCTTATCAGCCTCGGTTCCGTCCATGGTGACAAGTTTTCCACGCATAATGTCATAATATTGATAATATGTATCTTTGTCTTTTTCCTTTATCTCCTCCATAAATACGCTTATTCCAACGGCTCCTATTTTTACTTCATTCCACCAGGAAGGTTCGGTGCCGATCTCTCCCCTGCTGGCAAGATCCTCAATGGTGATACATGCATTTCCGAGCCTGCTGAGGAAATCGGCATAATCATCCTGATACGGAACTTTTTTCAAGAACGCTTTCATTCCTGGATTATTGAAAAGCTTAACGTCCTTAAACTTCTTAAAATAATGTCTGTTATATTTACCCTTAAGACGAATTTCGTTTACCCAGGATAGGATCTTAGCGGTATTCACGATCAAAAACTTCGGAACAGTATAAGGACTGGTGGCAAGGCCGACTATAACGGAAACTAAAAAGCGGGAAAGAGAGATCATACTGTAAGCCAAAACGCCGCGCGCGGGCTTCGCAGAGTTGCCCCAGTTCACTGAAACGGGGGTTCTGATCTTTCCATTTCTACTTACATAGCTCAATACCCTGATGCCCGCTTCTATACTTATTGTGTCCCTGCCTAAATTTGGGTTTATTGTATTACTGCTTTCCGTGATGTGCATCTTTTCGCGAAGTTCTTTATCACTTGAGACACCCCATTTCCTCCAGAGCTTTTCCCTTTTTACATCATCTCCCTTCGCAGCTAAATATTTGCGGAGGCGCAATTTTGCAATTGCGATCTTGATGAAAATCGAAGTAGTACTGTGCTTTATCGCATCTTCTGCCAATACAACCACTATCAAGACCGGCAGTAGTGCAATTACAACTCCCCAGGTCAACATCCACCACAATAATCTAAGCGGAAAGTAGAATATTTTATCTTTCGTCTTTTCGAATACTACCGCATCCTCTTTTCTGGATTTGTCGATACCATAGTATTCATATTCAAACCTTCTTATCTCCACGCCATCCTGCACGACAATAGCTTTATCCGCGGAAGTTTGAGCCGAAATTGATCCCATTTTGGGACACTGGGAAGCCTTATCAATGATCTTAAAGTCTGTATTTTCTTCGATCTCTCTCGCTATTCTTTCCTTATCTTTTTTCTCCGCGTCCATGTATTTACGGTAAAGGCGTTTTGCTTTGCGCACTTTTCGCCAGAACGGCACGTAGAAATAGATAAAAGCTGCGGCGGCCAGGGCTGCGATAATAAAGAAATAGTTCGTGGACGCCGCGGGTATCCCCGCTATGAACATGCCTTGCGTAGATGCGCCCAAGTCTTTCCCGGAAAATATCCTCTGGAGCCTTGTTTTTGCTCTTGCCAGATTTGGCCCGCTTGCCTCATCGGGGATGTTCCTGAGGACCGACTCCACTACTCTATCAATTTTTTCGTCATTCTCCCTATTCCGGAATTTAGAATCTAAAGCAAATTCTTTGCCTTCGCTTGTTTTTGTCAGTATGCCGAGATTAACAAGGTTCCTGAATGCAATAACTGTACTACCGTAGTCTACGCCTTCGCCCTCTTGGCTGATCCTCTCCTTGGTGAAGTACTGCATTCTATCGTCTTGTAATATTTCTAATATTGCTTTAAATACCTTATATGTAGTGCTAACCTCGCCCGGTTCCGTGGCGGCGTCTTCGACTTCATCCTCTTCATCGCCCTGCGCGAGTACTTCCGGTTCGCCGAATAATGCTTTAAACTCCTCTCCGACCTTCATGCGCCTGCCTATTTCCATATAATCGGGCAAAGCGCGGAGGATCTCTTTTGCTTTTTCGAGCGCTTCCGGCGCTTCTGCCTCCGCTTCGCGGTACTGATCACCCAGGGCGTAACCTTTTCCTCCTTCGATGGTCAATACACCTATCATGACCATTTCGTTAACAACCGACGCGATCATCTCATCATCAGCCTGGAGCCCCATACTGGCGGCAAGATGTCCGGCAAAAAATACTCCGTTCTTAAGCGACTCATCTGCAAAGATGGCTTCAAACACTTTAAGCATGTTGCTCTTCTCGCCTTCGTCTGAGGCGGCTTTTCTCTTCGGAGGCTGCCCTACCTCAAAAAACGCTTTCTGTAATTCCGCAATAACTTCTATTCTGTGCGCAGGATCTATCCTGCCAGGTAGGCTGCCGAGAACCCCCCTTGTCCTTTCTATCCCCTCGTCTTTGGCTATACGGCACTCCAATCCCAGCTGAAATTCTCCGGATGCGGGAGCTCCCTTAACTTCCACTATGCCGAGGCCTCGCATTTCCTCTAATAAAGTCTGGATATCTTCTGTTGAAAGGCCTTCCGTCGCCTCCTCAATATCGCTTACCTTAAAAACTTTTTCTCGGCCCGGATTATCCTTCAGC
This sequence comes from Candidatus Omnitrophota bacterium, assembly GCA_049642015.1. GTDB lineage: Bacteria > Omnitrophota > Gorgyraeia > Tantalellales > Tantalellaceae > JBAROI01. Next base: position 3,832 of record JBAROI010000171.1, read on the forward strand.
ATCGCGTCAAAAACCAGGAGCATGCTGCCGTCTTTTAGTCCTTCCTCTCCGGCGGCATCGCCCTCACTGGACCGAGAAGTCGCTGGCGCTAATCCCAGGTTCGCCAGTTCCCTCTCCAGGAAAATATGGCTGAACTGCCCGAGCTTCGCCTGATTTGGCCTATCGGGTACTTTGCGAAGATAAACTTCGCCGATCCGTTTTAGAAATTCAGACGGGGCCTGATCGTACTTGAAATGCAGGTGGTATTTTCTTTCCCAGGCCGATCTCCCTTCGTCACCTTTCGCAATTCCAAGTATTCCAAGGGTGATAAGGTTATCGAATATCCCTCTTATAATTTCCCCCGAAAGCGCCGGGTTATTTTTTTGAAACATGTCCAGTGTAAAGCCCTTCCCCGCCTCCGGGGCTTTTTTCAGTGTTTCGTTAAGTTTTACGACCGCTAAAAATACTCTTTCTGTATTGCTCTTTTCCAAAGGCTCTCCGTCTACGCGAGTACGACCCACCAATTTTTCTATCTCCCTCCAATCTTCGTCCGTCAGTCCGGAGTCATCTTCAGTCGGAGCGACTGACTCTTTTTCCGCCAGCCAATAGTCGGCAGGTCTGGTGGTTTCATCCACCTCCAACATGCCACGCTTGGCCATTTCTTTAAGCGAGCGCGATACGTCCGTAACCGAAGGATCGGACATTCTTTCAGAAACATTATCAACGGTAAAACGTTTGTCCCGCAAGGCAGTATCGCTAAATACGAGCTCCAGGATCGTGTTTATGAGGCTCTCGGGGATTTCTTGTTCTGTGGGTGCTACCGGTCTCGGTGCCGGTGCAGGTCTTGATGCTGCTGGTCTCGGTGCCGGTGCAGGCGGCCGGGTTTCCGGCGCTGCCGGTCTTAGTGCCGGTGCAGGCGATGCGGGTTCAAGTCCTCGCGATGTCGGTGCTGCTGGTCTTGGTGTAGGCGCTGCCGGTCTCGGTGCTGGCGCTGCCGGTCTCGGTGCCGGTGCTGGCGATGCGGGTTCAAGTCCTCGCGATGTCGGTGCTGCTGGTCTCTGTGCCGGAGGTCTTAGTGCGGCTTCGGGCCTTCGTGCTACCGGTGCCGCTTGTCTTGGTGCTGGCGGTGCCGCGAGCCTCTGTACCGGAGGTGCCGAAGGTCTTGGCGCGGCTTCGGCCCTTCGCACTGCCGGTGCCACTGGTCTCTGTGCCGGAGGCACCGTGGACCTCTGTGCTCCTGCCAATAGCGCAGGCGGCCTCTGTGTCGACGCTGGTGCCGACGGAACAAGCGTCGCCTTCGTAACTACTGCCCCTGTCCCGGCTGTATAGCCCCTTATCGCCGTGAGGATCTGGTAAAGCTGCTCATATTCTTCCACGCTTATTCGATCATATTCAACGCCAATGAGCTTTCCATAAAGAAAATCAAAAAGCCTCTTGAACGATTCATCTCTTTGATCGCTTAAAACCTGACCTAGGGTCAGTCCCTCCCTAACTGTTATCAGTTGCAAAAGGTCAGTTTCCGCTATGTCCGGCGCGGAAATGACCTTTTTCTCGACCAGATTGCCGATAATAAGACATGCTTTTTCCAGCCTTCGCTCAAAGTTGCTGAAATGGGTTTCGCTTACATCTTTGAGATCCTTAAACCTTTTCAAAAACTGCTTTATGTTGGGGTTATTGTAAAGCGTGCTCGCTTTTAGCTTTTTCCTGTGGTGCCTTTTTCTTGCGCGCCTGGCGGAAGATTCTTTCCACGCGAAAAGGATCTTAAGCGGAAAGTATACAAAGGGTATCTTTCCGGAAGCGGTAACTACGTCGGCTGTCGGCCTTCCTTTTGAATCTACACCGTCAACCACCCTTACGCCGGGTATTACCGAAATAGTGTAATCGTACCCGTGTTTCGGTTCGATCCTTTTCCCTTTTTCTACAATTTTTCTAGATAGCGTAAACTTTTGGTCATCATCCGCCCTTAGGAACTTGCGAAGGTTTCTCTTCCAGTAGCGTATCCTGAAATGCAAAATAATGCTGGGAAGTAAAAGTATTGTGATGAATATTCCGGCCCAAAGCAGGGGTATAAGAATTTTCTCGTCTATCGTAAAGGGACCTAACGGAAAAGCAAGCCCCAATAAACCATTCGAATACCGAGTGCCGCCTTCTTCGCCGGGTTCTTCGCCTTCTTCATCGACTTTTTCTGCTTCGGGTTCAGGAGCTGGCTTTTCATCTTTGGGAGGGGCGCGTTCTGCTTCAGCTTTCACGTCCGGGGATTTTGCCTTTAGTACCTGGTATTTCAGATATTTGTGGAAGGTTTTCTCTTCTTTTATTTCGTAGTTAGAGCTGACTTCAGTTGAGTCCTGGTATCCAGGGAAGAAAAATTTAAGTATAATATTGCCGCCGTCTATGTTAAAGCACACTTGGCCCATGCTGCTTTCTACGCTGAACCTTCTCTCGCTTTGAAGTTTTTTCGCCTCTTCGTCCCCTGCTAAACGCCTGGCGACGCCTTCTACGATCTGCAGGACCTCCTTGGCCTGGTCCTCAACTCCGGCGATAGGCATATCATCAAAGTAAAGTTCGACCATTATGCGGAAATACCTGATCGCAACTTTTACGAGCGATTCAGCCTTTTCTGAAGAAGTAAACAGGGTCTGCTGAATTACAGTTTCCGGGGAAGAATAATTATCGATCGGATATGCCCACGAGATGTCGTAGGCAATAAAGCAGAATAAAGTAATAGCTGCAATTACACGCATCCAAGCTTTTATTTTTTTACTTGTCGTCCACATAACCGCTCTCTCACGTCCTTCTAGATGTTTTATCGCTTAACATTATAGTGTTTATACTATAACAGTAAAGAGGAATTCTGTCAATTGGATTATCTAACTATTTTAAGTCTTAACTATATCTGCTATTCTCCCCTGTTTTTGGGCATTTTCAGTTTTAAAATTCTTGCTTTATTTTTTCCTAAAATTTTGTCCTTTTTGTTGACTTTACAACACCGGTAGTATAAACTTTGTAGTAATATGAACAGTCAAATATTCAATAGCGAAATCACGGCAAGTAACAGAACTGAACTTGCGATGCTCTCGGAGATCACCAACGCCATCATGCAATCCCTTGAGCTTGACCAGGTCCTTTACACGATCTTGACCTCACTTACGTCCGATGAGGGGCTGGGATTCGACCGGGCAATGCTATTTCTGGTCAACGAGGAAAAACAGGTCCTTGAAGGAAGGATGGGTATCGGACCCCATTCTGCCGAAGAAGCCGATAAATACTGGCACTCCATTAACTCAAAAGAACGTTCCCTGCAGTACCTTGTTGCGGCGTACAACAGGTTTAAAAAGGACCCCGAATCGAAGCTGAACAGCATTGTTAAAGACATCTCTATACCCCTCAGGGAGGATATGGGGATACTCGCTCTTACGATACTCGAGGGCATGCCTTTTGAGATCGCCAACGAAGAGGCTAAATCCAGAGTAAATGAAGACGTCAAGAACCTGCTGAACGCCGATCTGTTCGCCACGATACCGCTAAAGACAAAAAACAGGACACTCGGTGCCATCCTTGTTGACAACATCGCCTCCTGTGAACCCATAACGAAAGACAGCATGCGGATACTGAACATGTTCGCTGACCAGATGGCGCTAGCTATCGAAAATTCGCGCCTTTACGAAGAAACGGTCCGCCTTTCCCGGACAGACTGGCTGACCGGGCTATGGAATACGCGTTATTTCAACGACTCCCTTCATAAGATACTGAAAGAGGCCGAAGATAAAGGAATACGCCTGAGTCTACTCATGATAGATATTGATAACTTCAAGGTCTATAACGATACTCTGGGCCACAAGGAAGGCGATAAAGCAATAAAAAGAGTATCCGGGATCCTTGACCGTTTTTCGCGTAAAAGCGATTTCGCCTGCAGGTACGGCGGAGAGGAATTCTGTATCATAATGGAAAACGCCGATAAGAATAACGCTCAGATAATAGCCGAAAGGCTGCGTTCGGAAGTGTGTAACTCATTTAAGTTTGACGATTCGGTCCCGGAAAATCTCAAACTGACGATAAGCGTGGGGGTCGGTTCTTTTCCGGATGATGGTAATGAAAAAGACGACCTTATTGAAAAAGCGGATATTGCGCTGTATTACGCGAAACACACGGGTAAGAACAAGACCTGCGCCTACGATCCCGCCAAGATGAAAAAACACTCGTGATCATGCCGCAACTGTGGCATCTTCCTTGGCCAGTATCTCTTCCTCGTCCGCGAACTTGACCGAGACGATCTTCGAGACACCCTTCTCCTGCATGGTAACACCGTACAAAATATCGGACAGTCGTATAGTGGTCCTGTTGTGGGTCACGATGATGAATTGCGACGTCTTGAGAAATTCCTGCAGGACCCGGCTGAACCGCACGACGTTAGATTCGTCCAGGGGCGCGTCTATTTCGTCCAGTATACAGAAAGGACTCGGGTTGACCTTGAAAAGGGCGAACACGAGCGCTATTGCCGTCATGGCCTTCTCTCCCCCGGATAGAAGCGATATATTCTGCAGCTTTTTTCCCGGAGGCCTGGCGACGATATCAACGCCGCTTTCAAGGATATTGGTTTCGTCCGTCAGGACCAGATCCGCTTTTCCGCCGTTAAAGAGCATCTTGAAGTAGATCTGAAATTCATTCCTGACGGCCTCAAAAGACTCCACGAACATCTTCCGCGTGGTCCTGTTGATCTTGGTAATGGCCTGCATGAGGGTATCGGCCCCTTTGACAAGGTCGTCTTTTTGTTTAACGAGGAACTCATAGCGCTCTTTAAGCTCCTTATGTTCGTCCACGGCCCCGAGGCTTACTTCGCCCATCCTCTCCAGTTTCGCTTTGATCTCCTCTATCTCGGCCTGGATCCTCTCCCAGTCAGCGATTTCATCAACCTCTATATTGATCCCGGACAGATCGACTTTGTATGTGCTGAGTATTTTTTCAACAAGGCCGTCCCGCTTATATTCTGTCTCTTTTTTAAGGATGTCCAGGTCCCTGACCTTATTCCTTACGCTTTCCAGCTCTTCTTCAGCTTCCCTGCTTTTCGTTTCCGCCTGGGCTATCGTCCTTTCGAGGCTGTCTTTCTGGTTTCTTTTCTCCTCGCTTTCACCCGTTCTTACCCTTATCACGCCATCGTGCTCTATATTCCGCTCTCCGAGGATCCTTATCTCCTCTTCCAGGTCCTTGACCTTCTGGCCGTTATCCGTTATTCTCCCCTGTTTCTCCTGGACTTCCGAGTCAACGCGTTCGTAATTTTCCTTTTCCCGGTTAAGGTTGTCTGCCAGATTCTCATCTTCTTTCCGCAAGGCGGAAAGCTCCGCCTTTACGTCGGATATACAGTAAAGCGCCTTTTCTCTTTCGTGAGTGCCCTCCTGTATGATCTTCTGGGACTCTTCTATCAATTGCTGGAGTCTGGAATTTTCGGTTTCTATTTCATTGAGTCTGCTGTTCAGTTGCTCGCCTTCCTGCCTCAGCTCTTTTATGGCGGCTATTTCTTCCTGGAGTTCCGTATCCAAGAGCAGGAGTTCCTCGGTAATGGCGTCCATCTTTTCCTTGATGGCTTCTTTCTTCGACTGGGCGTCAGCAAACTGCATCTGCCTTTCCCTTAACTCCGATTCTATCCTTTCCTTCGTCACGGTGGCTTCTTTGAGCCATTCTTCTACCTCTTTTATCCTTTCTCCTATGCCCGTCAGATCCTTCTTTATGTCTTCTTCCTCGGCCCTAAGTTGTTTCGCTTTCTCTTTTCTGCCGAAAAGTGAAACTGTTTCCTTTTGAGAGTGATTTCTGCTGCGGTACATGCCCTTCTGCCGGATCTCACCCTTTTTTCCGATGATCTTGCCCGTAAGGCTGCCGTGGTTTTCTATTAAACTGCCGGACGCGTCCGAAACAGATACGTCACGCAGTATACTTGATAGGATCAATCGATACTTTTCTTCCCCGGTAAGTACGCGTGTAACGTCATTGATATTTTCCTCCGGTCTTCCAAAAAAGCTTATACCATTTCTGCCATTTACGCGCTTTTCTACCTCATCCAATATGAGAAAACTGACGCTGCTCATTAAGCTTTCCTCAAGGAACCTGACGACGCTGCACGCCACAGACCGGCTGTCCACAACGATGGCCTGTGATATGTCTCCCAGGAGAAACTCCAGAGACTCCTCGTACCCTTCGCCTACGCTTATGATCTCGGAAAGAATACCGTGAACGCCGGAAAAAGCGGGATCACCCGTCTCCACGCGTTTCATGATCTCCTTGACGCTTTCACCTATGCCCTCGCGTTCACTGATCAGTTTCTCGAGGAACTCCCTCTGAGGCCTTATTTCGTTAAGACGGCTTTCCCTTTCCTTCTTTTTCTCGTTCAGGAGGAATAACTCTTGCTGCTTGGCCGAATAGGCGTTATTGAATTCTTGCGACTCTTTTCTTTTTTCTTCCAGCGCGTGCCTTGCGAGTTCGGCCTTTTCTTCTGCATTTCCGAGCTCTTCAGAAACTTCATCTTTCTCGGCTTCAACGTTGCTCTTCTCTACCCTCAGCCGCCTTTCCCTGGCAACCATGTTCTGGATGTCCGCGTTTATCCTGATGAGCCTGTTTTTCGTCTGGGTCTGTTCGCTGATGATATCCACTGTATTTTCGCGGTTGGTTTTAAGCTGGGCTCTATGCTGTTCGACGGTATCCTGTATTCTTTTTACGTTCCCTTCAGCGCCTGCCAGCTCTTTTTCCTTGGTCTGGCGCTGTCCGCCGACGTCCAGGCACCTCACTTGCAGCTTTTCCAGCCGGCTGTAAAGCGCTTCCTTCCGGCCGCTGATCTTTTCGATCTCGCGGTTGAGTTGCTCGGAATACCTCTCGAGTTCCCGTGTCCTCTCGCCGTTCACTGTTATCACGTGCTTGTTCTTATCCACTTCGGAGGACAGTCTCATTACCTCACCTTGAGACTCTTGAAGTTCCCGCATTATGCGGTTGTATTCTTCCCTCTGCCTGATGAGAGAACCGGACGCCTCATCGAGCTGTTCTTTAAGGCGTTCGGAAAGCCCCTTCATCTCGCCGTTCTTCTCGTTCAAGGAAGAATCGTCTGTTTTTAACTCTTTAAAATTTTTATAAGAAAGTTTGACGTCGAGGTCTTTGAGCCTGTTATACATCTCTTTGTACTTCTCGGCCTTCCGGGCCTGACGCTCGATCGCTTTGATCTGCCTTTCTACCTCGTGGATGATGTCGGTTATCCTGGTAAGATTGTTCCGCGTGTGCTCCAGTTTGAGAAGCGCTTCCCTCTTTTTCGCCCTGAACTTTGTTATGCCGCTTGCCTCTTCGAACACGTGCCGGCGGTCTTCGGGCTTCGCGTTCAATATCAAGTCCAGCCTTCCCTGTTCGACGATCGAATAAGCGCTGGTCCCGATGCCGGTTCCCATGAGAAGCTCTTTTACATCAGTCAATCTCACCGGGGTCTTGTTGAGAAAATAGCAGCTTTCTCCCGAACGAAAAAGCCTGCGACTGACCGTCACCTCGTCGTAATCAAGGGAAAGCGCCCTGTCCTCATTTGAAAACGTCAGGGAGACTTCCGACATATTCAATGGGTCATATTTCTCTGTCCCGTTGAAGATAACGTCCTGCATGATGGAGCTTCGCATCGATTTGGGGGATTGTTCTCCGAGGACCCATTTTATGGCATCGACTACGTTACTTTTACCGCAGCCGTTAGGCCCGACTATTGTAGTCACGCCGGGCTCAAATTTGAGCTTTGTCTTGCTCATGAAAGATTTAAATCCAACGATCTCCAGGCTCTTAAAATACACTACTTCCTCCTATCTATTTTCCTTCCAATATTTTACGCAGTTTATCCACGTCCTCCGCCGTATATTCCCTGTACTTGTTTATCGGGTTCCTGCGCGGCGAAGGAAAAATGTCTTTTTTCTCATAATTTATAACGGTCCCGCGGTATATGCCGAGAATATCGGCTACCTCTTGAACGTTATATTTCTTTCGTCCCTGCTCAACCATTAGCATCTTATTAGTTAAAGTTTATACACCTTTGTATATGTTTAATGAAGTCTCTCCAAGTATACCCAACCTTCTACCACTTGTCAAGCACGCCATCCCGGCCTGTTCCCGCCCGGGCAGGAACTGCCTGGGCGGGACCGCAAGGCGACGAAAAAATCAATTCAAGCCTAGCTAAATTGACTAAGATACTCAAACTGTTTCGAAGCGGGACAAAAAATGATAAAGGGCTAAATGGCAACCAGTAAGGGGTATTTCGCGCGCAGTTCCGCAGGCCACAGGCCGAGGACTGTTTGAGCACGGAATACCCCTTACTGGTTGTTTATTTTTTGAGCGTGGGGATTGGACGCCCCCCGCAAGAAACGGTTCAGGTATTTTAAATGATTATTTGCCTAGAATCTGCTTGAATTGATTTGTGAGGAGCGGAACTACCTTGAACAGGTCGTCCACTATGCCGTAGGAGGCAACACTGAAAATAGGAGCTTCTGAGTCTTTATTTATAGCGACGATGACGTCTGACGACTTCATGCCGACAAGATGCTGTATCTGCCCACTTATGCCGCAGGCTATGTACAGCTTCGGACAGACGGTCTTTCCGGTCTGCCCTACCTGATGAGAATAGGGTATCCATCCGGCGTCGACAGCGGATCTTGAGGATCCCACGGCGCCGTTCAGGGTAAGAGCAAGGTCCTTGATGATATCAAAATTTTCCTTGGAGCCTACACCCCGTCCCCCGGATATTATAATATCGGCTTCGGCTATATTTATCGTCTCTTCTATTTCTTCGACTATGTCTATCAGTTTGCTCCGGGACGTAAAAGCTTCGTCCGGAAATTCTTCCTTTATGATCTGACCTTTTCTTTTTTCGTCGGGGACAGCTTCCTTCATTACCTTGTGTCGCACGGTGGACATCTGCGGCCTTGCGTCCGGGGCAATGATCGTGGCCATGATATTTCCTCCGAAAGCCGGCCTTGTCTGCAGAAGCAGTCTCTCTTTTTCATCAATATCAAGACCAGTGCAGTCGGCCGTAAGACCGGCGTTGACCTTAACGGCCACGCGGGAAATAAGGCTTCTGCCGATAGTCGTCGCGCCGCATAAGACTATTTCCGGTTTATATTTTTCAACAAGAGAAGTCAAGACCTTACTGTACGGCTCGTCCTGGTATGCCCTTAGTTTCGGGGAATCGACCAGATATACTTTGTCGGCCCCTCTTGCGATGACCCCGCGGCATTCTTCTTCCATATTTTCACCGAGGACGACACCGCATAGATCCACGCCGAGTTTATCAGCAAGTTCCCTGCCCTTGCCCAGGAGCTCAAAAGCGACTGACTGGACCTTGCTCTTTTTCTGCTCGCAGAACACCCACACATCCCTGTAAGCCGAGAGGTCCACCTTTTCCTTTTTCTCCGGCGCCTGAATAATTATCGCGTCAAACTTACAGGCGTCTACGCAAGCGCCGCACAGCGTGCATTTCGCGAGGTCGATGACCGCTTTCTTGTCTTCCATCTTTATGGCATCAAACGGACACACCTTCACGCACAGCGTGCACCCCGTGCATTTATCAAGTATTACTTTTATAGCATCAGTATCAGCCATTTCTTTACCTTATCCGCCAATAACAATATCTTTAAGTAGTTTCGTAAGTTCTTTGGATATATCCGAGGGCTCCCCTTCCAGGAAGCGCCCCTTCTCTCTCGGAGGAGGCGTGAACACTTTTATAACCCTGGTCGGTGAGCCATCCAAGCCTATTTTTTCTTCATCACAGGCAAGGTCTTCGGCGGTCCAGACGGTTATCTCCGCTTTCTTGGCTTTCATTTTTCCTTTAAGCGAAGGTAATCTCGGTTCGTTTATCTCTTTCACCACGGTTATGACCGCGGGAAGAGGAAGCTCTATGACATCATACCCTTCCTCTGTCATCCTCTCTACCGTCGCTTTATCTTTATCTATGGATTCTATCTTTTTCACGTAAGTAACTTGCGGAATATCGAGGTGCGTCGAAATTCCCGGACCTACCTGGGCTGTATCCCCGTCGGAAGCCTGTTTTCCGCAGATGATAAGATCGACGTCTCCGATCTTCCTTATCGCCTGGGAAAGCGTGTAGCTTGTGGCCCAGGTATCGCTGCCCGCGAACTTCCTGTCGCTCAGGAGGATCGCCGAATCGCAACCGAGGGAAAGCGCCTCACGAAGTGCGTCTTCCGCCTGGGGAGGCCCCATGCTGACGACTATTACTTCCCCCTCCCCCAATCTCCCCCTGATAAGAACTCCCTCTTCAATGGCGTAGGTGTCGAATGGATTTATAACTGACTCGACACCTTCACGCTTGAGAGTGTTCGTCTCCGGATCGATCTTTACATCGGTCGTATTGGGAACCTGTTTTATAAGAACTGCTATCTTCAT
>JBAROI010000173.1:0-7384 GCA_049642015.1 Candidatus Omnitrophota bacterium
GGATATACGTCTATATCCGGTGTGGGGCTTGTGTTGGTGGGATTAGGCTCTTATCAACACTTCGTGATACTTTTCAATCTCGTGCCTGAGCTCTTCGGTGTCCACAGGCGATATGTCATCCAGTCGATACCAGTATTGGCTGCCCATTCTATAAAGTTCGTGCACTTTGGTCTTTAGGCCTACATTTTCGTCCGCGCGGGCCATGAGTTCAAGGGCCACGTCGTAGACTCTCGAGGTCGCAAGGCCCTTGTATTCCAGCAGGATAACGCCTTCTACTTTTTCTTCATCTTTCCTGTCGAAAGTGCCAGGGCTTGCAAATCTATCGTCCCTGGTGCGGTCAACTATAATTACGTCTTTTTCTTCTACGTTTTTGTATGCGCTCTTTAGCTCGTCATATATCTCTTTTACGGTCATGTTGTCAGCTTCTTCTTTTCTTACGAGGACCACATCTTTTGCTTTAAGTACGTCGTCTATGCCCATTTCTTCAAGAAGACTCTGGATAGTCGCTTCCTTTATTATGGCATAGTCTTCTTCGCTTACAGCAAGCCTTATCGAGAGCTTGACCGGCTCTGTTCCGGGCTTTCTCCTGGCCAGGTTCATTCTTATCCTGTGGGCTTCAGCAAGAAGCTTGACTTCGCCGAGCGAGTCCGCCCTTACGCTCATGATGCCCTTCTCTTTCTTTTCTGAGATATAGGACTTTGTTTCTTCTTCCAGACTGTAGCCATCGATCATCCTTGAAGCGCGTCTTGCCATCCTGAGGTTGTACGCGCTTGTTTCGGATATGCCCACCCACTTGATGACCGGGAGGCGGTTTGCCACTTTCTCGAGGTTTGCAAGGACTTCATCGATTGTGGTATCGTTCTTCTCTTTGAATTCTACAAGCTCAGGATTGGTAAGGTAGAATACTCTTTTTTCTTCATTATTAATGGCGTCTATCATGCCCACAAGGGCTTCTTTGATCTCGCTTTCGGTCAGGCTTTCGCCGTTTATGATACCGCGGCCGTAAGCGCCCACTTTCTTCGCCGCCCTTTCAAGGGTTTTAAGATTTTCACTCTCGGTTCCGTCAAGTTTTACAACTTTAACGCCGCCTATGTTCCGGTCCTGGTTTAATCTGCGTATAACCTCTTCCGACCGGCCCGTTACTCCGATGACTATAGCCGGGTATGCTTCTATTTTGTCGATAGCTTCTTCTATCACATTGATCACGCTTGTAGACGATACTACCAATCTCAATCTAAGGGGCTTCAGGGCTCTCGAGTCGCCTATTTTAGCAAGAGCCCTCGCAGCATCCATTTTAACTGACTTTTTCTCTGAAGCTAATAATAAAATAAGGGATTCTACCGCGCTCCTGTCACCTATCTCTGCCAGGGCTCTTGTTGCCGCTGACTGCACGGTCGAATTTTCATTAGATAAAAGCGGTATAAGGATTTTAACCACCTTTGGGTCCTTTGTCTTTCCAAGGACCCCTGCAGCAGCGCTTTGCATGCGGGCCGTACCGATCTGCGCGAGCCTTGCAAGGTCTTCAAGATCGACAACTTGACCGTCTCTGATCTTGTTATAAAGGTACCGCCCTGCCCGCAGGGACTCATTTGTCGGGTTGACCCCGTCAGGCACGTCAAGAAAACGGTCAATAAGAGGCGCGATCGTTCTTGGGTCATCCAGTCTTCCCAGGATATCGATCGCTTTAAGGCGGATCGGTATTTCCGTAAACAGGTCAGCACTTTCCAGTATAGCAAGAGCCTTGACCAGATCGGAGGGATATTTATCGTATTTCTTTCTTTGTATGGCCAGACAGATCGTAAATGCCAGTACCAGGATGCCAAAAATCCCTAATGCGACCCAGCCGAAGGTTTTGATGATCGGCGGGACGGCTTGGGCGGCTTGGGCGAATTCCTGCGCCAGAGCGGAGCTTGGTGTAAGGATCGCAATAGCTAAAGCTATTATTGAAGGAATAACGATTCCGTCTCTTGACCCTTGTCCCTTGACCCTTGTCCCTATCTCTCCAATTGCTGTCTGAGCTGATTCCTGGACCGCTTTGTCTGGATCAGACAAAGCTCGAGTAAGCTGCTCTATCGCCCTTGGGTCGCCTATTTTGCCGAGAGCTTCTGCTGCGTTCTCGCGAACACCCACATTACTATCCTTAAGCGCTTTTATTAACGCCGGAACTGCCATAGGATCACCAATTTCACCTAAAGCATATGCTGCTTTCTCGCGAATGAGCCACGAGCGATCCCCAAGCGCTTTTGCCAAGGCTGGGACTGTTCTTGGGTCTTTTATTTCGCCAAGAGCTTCTGCTGCGTTCTCGCGAACACGCGAAGAATTATCCCTAAGCGCTTTTATTAGCGCCGGGACTGCCCTTGGGTCTTTTATTTTGCCAAGAACCCGTGCTGCGTGATAGCGAACAATCCAAGCGTTATCCCCAAGCGCTTTTACCAGTGCCGGGACTGCTCTTGTGTCTTTTATATCGTCTAGTGCCCATACTGCACGCTCCCTAACCTTGTAATCGCTACTTTCCAGTTGCGCAAGAGCCTTAAGCAAAGGTTCGGGATATTTAGCGTATCTCTTTTTTTGTATAACCAGGTAAATAACAATTCCCGCTACCAGGACAACAAAAGCGGCAAGAAACACGAGGAAGCCCGTTATTATCTCCGGCGGGACAGTTGAAGCGGCCTGGACGAATTCCTGCGCCAGGGCGGAACGTGGCGTGAGAATCGCAATGGCTGCAGCAATTATCGACGGAACGACAAAACTGCTTCTTGGTTTTTGGATAAATCTACTTACGAAAGAGGATACTCCGCCTTTTGGCTTATCTTTTGGCTTTTTGATTTCGGGTTTTGTCTGATCTGGTTTTTCTTCAGCTTGCTCGCTTGTTAATTGTTTAATAACTTTTCCTATGGATCCTTTAACGCCACCATATATTTCTTCTTCCAGTGCCTTTTTCAGTTCCGGAATCGCTCTTGGATCACCTAGCTTTCCAAGCGCCAATACTGCGGCGTTTCTTAATTTCTCGATACCCTCTGCATAGCCCTTAGAGTCAACCACGTCTAGCAAGTCTCCCACAGCTCTCGGATCTCCCATTTCAGCTAGAACATTTACTGCGAGTATCTGGAGTTCTTCAGCCTCCAAAAAGCCGGTAAAAAGTGTCTTAACAACAAGATCCATATATTTTGGGTCTACAATTTTTTCGTTTTTAAGAAGTTTTATCAAAGCCTCATTCGCGGTTTCAACAATCCCTTTGTCGTCGCCATCGCTCTCAACCCTCTCAAGAAGCGGCTCGATCGCTCTAAAATCTCCTATTTCGCCAAGGGCTTCTGCTGCGGCATATCTCCCCTTCCAGACTTTAATAAATGGGTTAGGGTCGCGATTATGATCTCCAAGCAATTTTGCGAGCGCCGGGACTGCTCTTGAGTCTTTTATTTTGGCGAGAGCATCTGCTGCTGCCGCGCAAACATTTTCGTCGCTATCCTCGAGTGTTTTTATTAGCGCGGGAACTGCCCTCGGGTCTTTCAGTTCGCCGAGAAGTTCTGCCATACGCCCACGAATAAAGAAATCGCTATCCCCAAGAAGTTTTATTAATGTAGGAACTATTCGTCTGCCTTCTATTTTGCAAAGAGCACTTGCTGAAGACGCACGAACGAGAGAATATCTATGCCTAAGCGCTTTCATCAGTGCCGGAACTGCTCGCTTGTCTCCTATCATGCCAAGAGCGGCGGCTGCATCGGCGCCAACACTCGCATCACTATCCCCAAGTGTTTTTATTAATGCCGGAACTGCTCGCTTGTCGCCTATTGCGCCAAGAGCGATTGCTGCATTCCCTCGAATCCCGGGATAGCTGCTTTCAAGCCTCACAAGAGCCTTAAGCAGCGGTTCAGGATATTTTTCATATTTCTTTTTCTGCACAGCCAGGTAAATGATTATTCCCGCTACCAGGATGCCGAAAGCGGCAAGGAATACGAGAAATCCTGTTATTATCACTGGCGGGACGGTTTGGGCGGCTTGGGCAAATTCCTGCGCCAGGGCGGAGCGCGGCGTAAGGATCGCGATGAGAGCAGCAATTATTGACGGAACGACAAGACTGCTTCTTGGCCGGTGAATAAATCTGCTTACGAAAGAGGATATTCCGCCTTTATCTGGTTTGGAATGTTTGGTTGCGGGTTTCGAAGCTATTTTAGCTTGGGCGTTCTTTATTTTTGCAAGCGCTTCCTCTGCGCGAAAGTAAACACTCGCGTTACTATCTTTACGCGCTTTTTCGAGCGCCGGGATCGCCCTTGGGTCTTTTATTTCGCCAAGAGCTATCGCTGCGCCTCGGCGAACAAGCTCAGAGCTGTCCTCAAGTGCATTTATCAGCGCCGGGACTGCATCTGCATCTGGGTCTTCTATTGCGTCCGGGTATTCTATTTTGCCGAGAGCTTCTGCGGCGACCATACGAACAGTCGCATCGCTATTCCCAAGTGTTGTTATTAGCGTCGGAACTGTGTGTAAGTCACCTATTCTATTAAGAGCTTCTGACACAGCCTTGCGAACATCCTCGCTACGATCCCCATACGCTTTTATTAGTACCGGGACTACCCTTGAGTCTTTTATTTCGCTGAGGGCAAGTGCTGCGCACTTGCGGACATCCCAATCACTATCCTTCTCAAGCGCTTTTATTAGTGCCGAGGCTGCTCTTGAGTTTTTTATTACGCCGAGGGCAAGTGCTGCGTTCTGGCGAACATCCTTAACACTATCCCCAAGCGCTTTTATTAGTGCCGGAATTGCACTTGGGTCTTCTATTTCACCGAGGGAAAGTGCTGCGGCCCGGCGAACAAAATCATCACTATCCCCAAGCGCCTCTATCAGTACTGGGACTGCTCTCGGGTCTTTTATTTGGCCAAGGTCCCATGCTGCCTTTGTCCGGGTGAGTGGGGCATTACTTTTTAATTTCGTACGGCCCTCAAGAAAGGCCTCAGAGATGCGGGAAAAGACATCGGAATCACTACTTTCTAATTCTGTAAGAGCTTTAAGAAGTGGTTCCGGATATTTATCGTATTTCTTTTTTTGTATAGCCAGGTAAATCATAATTCCCACAACCAGGATGCCAAAAGCAACAAGAAACACGAAGAAGCTTGTTATTATCACCGGCGGGACAGTTTGTGCGGCCTGGGCGAATTCCTGCGCCAGAGCGGAGCTCGGCGTGAGGATCGCGAGAGCCGCGATGACTATTGACGGAACGACAAAACTGCTTCTGTATCCGCCTGTAGGCTTGTCGGGCTTTTTGGCTTCGGGTTTTGGCTTGGCTTCAGTTTTGGCCTCTCTTATTTTTTTAAGTGCAAACGCTGCATGCACGCGAACATCTGCATTGCTGTCGCCAAGCGCTTTTTCCAGTGCCAGGATTGCTCTCGGGTCTTTTATTTCGCCAAGGGCTTTTAACACAGCCTTGCGAACATCCTCGCTACGATCTCCATACGCTTTTATTAGTGCCGGAATTGCACTTGGGTCTTCTATTTCACCGAGGGAAAGTGCTGCGGCCCGGCGAACAAAATCACCACTATCCCCAAGCGCCTCTATCAGTGCTGGGACTACTCTCGGGTCTTTTATTTTGCTAAGGGCATCTGCCGCATACCAGCGGACAAACTCGTCGCTATCCCCTTTAAGGACTCTTATTAGCGCCGGAACTGCTCGTCTGTCTCCTGTTCGGCTAAGAGTGGATGCTGCTTTCCGCCGGACCTTGAGATCGCTACTTTCAAGCCCCGCAAGGGCTTTAAGAAGCGGTTCCGGATATGTTGATAATTTTCTTTTTACAGCAATGTAGTAGATCATAAAGACAACAAATAACAGCCCCAGGCTCAGGATTATCCACGGTGCCCAGGTTTTGATCTTGGGAAGAAGGGTTTCTTTTGCTATTTTGAGCTTGAATTCTCTCAGCCGGTCCGGGGCGATTTCCCGGAGAACAGATTCGATATTTCCCGCCATTTTGCTGTTCCCTTCTTTGAGAGCCTTTTCAAGCAGGCCGAAGAAATGATCTGGATCTTTCTTGCATAGCATAGTGAGGCATCTGCGGATCAGATCCCTTGTCTTGTTTCCGTATTTCGGCAGTGCCTCAAGAAGAGTAAGCGCTGAATCGACTTCAAGGTTTTCTTCCATTTCAGAGAGAAGTCTTTGGAAGTACTTATTCAAATAACCCCACTTTAAAAAATCGACGTTCTCATGATACTGAAGGAGAATGTCTACATCTTTCGTATCTACATACATTTCCAGCCACAACCTTTTGATCTCAATCGAAGCATCCTCATCGGAATTCAGCACTTCGATAAGAGACGGCAATACCGGCTTACCTATCCATTTCAGGGCAAACCCCGCATAAAAGATTACGTCTTCATCCTCATCATTTAGCATTAAATCAATGAGAGGTTTAAAGGAGTCCGGATGTCCGATCTGTCCGAGAACCCACGCTGCCCTTTCCCGAGCAAGGGGATCATCGCTTGAGAGTTTTTCGATAAGAGGCCTGACAGCAGGTGTTCCGATCTCTTCAAGAACTGTCATTGCCCTCGCCCCTGTATTAGTATTTTTATGCTCTTTTGAAATTAAAATGCCTATTAATCTTTCTATTTTCTCTTCTAAGGTCTCGTCTATTTTCGCCTCTTCTTCCATCCAATAATCCGTGAGGAAATATTTTTTCTTTTTTGGGGCGCTCTCAACTGTTTGTTCGGTCTCGCTTTCAGTTGTCAATGTCGGTACCGGCTTTCTGTCGGGAGGCGCCCTGGGCGCTTCCTGCGCGCGCGACGGCTTCGACCAACCGAACATTACGGCTAACATCAATATGATGCCGGTGAAAAGCCCCCTGAAACTGAACCCGAATCTCTGTTTAACAAGATAATCTTCACGCTCTTTCTCTTTACCGGCGGCGGGGCAGTTCGGTGTGTATTTTTTCTTAACAATGATATCTATCAAAATGTTGGCAATGATCGGGACCAGTTCCTCCGGCGTTTTAGCGTTTATTCCCGGGTTATAGATGTCTTCAACGGCTTCGGCCTCGGGGCCGAGCCCTACACCTACGACCTGGACTCTCTTTTTAGCCGCTTCCACTAAAAGTTTATTAAAATCTCTTCCTCCGCAATCGGTGCATGCCAGTCCATCCGTTATGAACATGACTATCTGAGTTTCGCTGGGTTCGACCTCCAGTTCCTTCAGGGCCCTATCGAGCGCCCAATACTCATCGTTACCGCCGCCATCGTCGTAATACGCTTCGATCTCACCCATAAGCTCATCCTTGTTCGTATGCTTGAAGTCTTCGCGGAATTCTTTATGCACGGAAGGCGCGCCACTATATCCTATAATACAGAAATCTATATCCAACCTTGAGAGGACTTCCTGGAGAAGGACGGCGCATTTTATGGCGTTTTGC
>JBAROI010000176.1:0-36916 GCA_049642015.1 Candidatus Omnitrophota bacterium
GAAGGCGATAAAAAGCTAATGGGAGTAATTGCGGAAGCGCTATCAAGGGAAGAAGACCGCTGGAAGGCGGAAAGCGAATTAAAAGAATCTGAAGAAAAGTTCAAGGCTATTTTTGACCATGCCGTTGACGGCATACTTTTAGCTGACTTGGAGAATAAAAAGTTTTTTGACGGCAATAAAACGATATGTAAAATGCTTGGCTACAGTGCGGATGAAATAAGGAAACTCGAAGTTTCCGATATTCATCCAAAGGAAGACCTTTTACGCGTAATTAAACAATTTGAAAAGCAGACCAGAGAAGAGGTCACCCTGGCGCAAGATATTCCGGTAAAAAGGAGAGACGGCAGCGTTTTCTACGCGGATGTTAACTCAAAACCCGTGATGATCGGGGGGAGAAAATATCTAGTAGGCATCTTTCGCGATGTCACCGAACGTAAAGAAGCAGAAAAGGCGCTGCGGCAGAGTGAAGAAAAATACCGGTTGATAACCGAAAATACAAGCGATCTTATAGCGGTCATGGAATTTAACGGAACTTACAGATATGTCAGCCCTTCACACAGGCAGTTAGGGCATGAGCCGGAAGATCTGGTCGGAAAGTCGGGGCTGAGCATGATGCACCCTGACGACAGAAAAAATCTGTTGCCCCTTATGAAAAAATACGGCAAAGCGGCGCTTAAGAGTATGTTTGAAAAAGATATAAAAGATGTGTACGAGCATATTGAATTCCGGCTTCCCGACAGAAAAGGAAACTGGCGCAATATTGAATCCACGGTCAATTTAATAAAAAGCGCAGACGCCAGAAAAAAATATGACATATTGATAATTTCCCGCGATGTCACCGACCGTAAAAAGGCAGAGCTTGAATTGGAAAAGCAGAGGAAGGTTCTTGATGAAACCAACAAGGAGCTTTTTGAGAAGCTAGACCAGCTCCAAAAAGCCATGGGACACATTAAAAGGCTGGAGGGGCTTGTGCCGATATGCGCGAAATGCAAGAAAATAAGGATAGAGGGCATTGAAGCGGATAAGCCCGAGGCGTGGGTAAGTCTTGAAAAATACATATCTGACAAGACCGAAGCCAGCTTGACCCATGGGTTGTGCCCTGAATGCGCCAAAAAGCTCTATAAGAGATCGCGCGGAGAAGAGGAATAAAAAATGAGATTAAAAGCTGTGCTGTTAGTATGCTTGACCGCGTTATTGTTTACACATCTTGCCTTTGCCCAGGATGACGATGAAATGCTTGTAGAGTATCCGGACGGTTCGTATGGGCTCGATCTTGGAGAGGAATACGAGGTTTTGCCGGACGGGGATTTCATTGGAGGGCCTGCAGAGCGCGGTGAATACGAAGATACCGATTACGGTCCTACCACCAGAAGGGGACTTGAAGTGTTCCCCGATTTCCGGTGGAGCCGCGGGAGGAAAGCCAAGGCTCTGGAGGAAGAGGTGCCGGGAAGATATTATATATATTATGAAGCTACGACAACATCTGCTGAAATACCGGAGCAAAAGCCGCTCAAAGAAGAAAATGTTATAGACGAATATATCGGAACAGGCGTAAGTGGAGCCGGGGAATACAAAAAACCAGTTAAAAAAGAAGAAAACGCCGTAGACGAATATATCGGAACAGGCGTAAGCGAAGCCGGGGAATACAAAAAACCAGAACCGGAGGTGACTGATTAAATGGAAGACATGGATTATTTGAAACGCTTTTCAGGAAAAGTTGCTCACGATTTTAACAACGTACTGACCGGGGTCCTGGGGTTCGCGCAGCTGATCTTGATGGACATGGGTAAAGATGACAAGTTTTACGAGGACGTCAAGCAGATAGAAAACGCGGCGAAAAAAGGAAGGGCTTTCACCGACCAGTTGCTTTTATTCAGCCAGAAAAGACCTCTTGCCAAAAAGGATGAGGACGTCAATGATATAATAAAAGATTCCCTGGAAGAAGTCAGGGATATGGTAAAAAAAGACGTAGTTATTACAACTGATCTCAACAAAGCTCCTTTTCTTAACCTGGACGGCGAGAGGATAGGGCAGGCCCTGAAAGGTGTAATAATGAATTCAAACGAAGCCATAGACAGCGGGGGCGAAATACGCCTGAGCACGGCAGTGTCTGACGAAGGGAAAAATGTCCTGATCAGCGTGGAAGATGACGGAAAAGGCGCAACACCGAAAGATCTTCCGTTCATATTCGAGCCGTTCTATAAAACAGAAAAGATGAGGGAAAACGGGGTAGGGTTGACCATTGCCTATGAGATCGTAAAAGAGCACGGCGGCCAGATCGAAGCACTATTGCGCGAAGGCGGGGGAATGATCTTTAAAATGCGCTTTCCGGTTTGAACGAACAGCATTTGTAGCGCGTGTACTTGTCGCGGAGAGTATTTATATGTATACTTGTTCTAATACACTAGGAAATGATTATTATATAGGGTTGATATTTGTCCGTTTTTCGTTAAGTTAAGCAATAAGAAAGGATGCAGATTATGGGGGAGCGAGAATATAAAGCCAAGATCCTTGTCGCCGATGACGAAGAGACGGTAAGGAGCATATTGAAAAAGTTCTTCACGGGGAAGAACTACGAAGTCGAAACGGCTGTTAGCGGGCGCGAAGCCATTAAAAAATTGGCCTCGTATGATCCTAATATCCTGCTTTTAGACTTGCAAATGCCTGATATGAACGGCGAAGAGGTCCTGAAGTACATCGATGAAAACGATCTAAAAGTCGGGGTTATTATCATAACCGGGCATCCGGGGACGATTAAAGACAAAAAGCTGCTGAACAAGACTTATGATTATATCGTTAAGCCTTTTGATCTTGACTATCTTAACAGTACCGTTTTGACCAAAGTTGCTCTGCTTCTTTATTAGCAAAGTAAAGAAGCTTAAGGGAGACGTCAGTGCTTAAAATATTCGTATTTTCATTTGTAGGAGCTGTAATATTTACCTGGCTAGCGATAAAAACAGCCAAGAGGTGGAATATAGTCGATGAACCTTCCGAAAGGAAGATACATGTTAAACCCGTGCCGCTTTTAGGCGGGGTTGCCATATATCTTGCTTATATATCAGCCCTTCTGCTTAATTTTCAATTTAGCTGGAAGCTTAAAGGCGTAGTGCTCTCGGCCACATTTGTTATGCTTGCGAGCTTATTGGACGATGTGAAAAAACTTTCCGCGGGCTACAGGCTGGTCGTCCAGGTGCTTAGCACGATTTTACTTATTTCATTCGGCGTGTACATTAACATAATCCCGGATCGCTTTCCGTTCGCGTTTCCCCTTGAAGCCCTTATAACGATAGTATGGATAGTCGGCATAACGAATGCTGTAAACATTATAGACGGTGTGGATGGCTTGGCTTCCGGGATAATCGCGATCATATCGGGTACTTTTTTTGTGATAGCCCTCCAGACGGGACAGTGGTATTTTGCGTTTTTGAATGTTGCTTTATGCGGCGCGTGTCTTGGATTTTTGATCTTTAATTTCAACCCGGCAAAGATATTCCTGGGCGACGCCGGCAGCAGCTTTTTGGGATATACTATCGCTTCACTGGCGGTCATGGGTGAATGGGCGCAAGGCAGGCCTATCGTCGCGTTAAGCATTCCGATCTTACTTCTGGCTGTTCCGATATTCGACATGGTCTACGTGACCGTTTCGCGTTTCGCCAAGAAGAAAGTGCGGACATTTAATGAATGGTTGGAATACACGGGGAAAGACCACCTGCATCATCGTCTTATCAGGATCGGTTTTAGTCAAAAGCAGACCACGTTTTTTATATATATGATATGTGTGGTTTTTGCTTTAGGCGTCCTTGTTCTCAAGAAGGCCACGACTTTTCAGGCTATACTTTTGCTCCTTCAGAGCGTTTTTGTTTTGACCATAGTGACGATCTTAATGGTCGTGGGGAAAAAACATTTAGATAAAAGTCGCATGTATGAAGACAAATTAAAAGAGATCAACGAAGGACGTACTTCGGAAAAGTAAAGAAAGCGGAGAATTATGGATTTTTTGGAATACTGGGAATTGGAAAAGAAACCGTTTGAAAATACAGGTGACCCTGAGTTCTTTTATTATTCACCGGAGCACAAGGAAGCGCTTGTGCGGCTCATTTACGTCATAAAGCAAAACAAGGCAGGAGCGCTTTTGGCGGGAGATTACGGGACCGGCAAGACGACTATCGCCAACGAATTGTTGTTTGAGATCCGGGAAAGTCAAAATTATGAGAGCGTTTATATAAGCAATCCCCTGTTAAGTTCAAGAGAGTTCCTGCAGGAGATAGTACATCAGATGGGAAAGGACAGTTACGGATTGACCAGTATGCGCGCCAGAAGGGCCATAGAAGAACAGCTCAAGGAAGTAGCTTCGAGGGGCGATCGCGCTATCATTATCGTCGATGAAGCGCACCTCATCACACGGAAAGAGGTCCTTGAAGAACTGAGACTCCTGATGAATATGCAGCATAACAATCAGTTCCTGGTTACGCTGATCATGATGGGACAACTTGAGCTGAGGGATATTATCAATGCCCAGCCCCAGTTTAAACAGCGGTTCGCGATGTGCTATGTGCTGAAGACCCTGGGCAAGGAGGAGACGATCGGGTACGTGAAGCACCGGCTTAAAATTGCCGGGGCAAAACGGGACATCTTTAACAACGAAGCGCTGTCATTGGTATATAAATTATCCGGTGGAAGACCAAGGCAAATAAACAACATTTGCGATATGTCGCTTTTGGTGGGCAGCATGAGGGAAACCAAAGAAATAGGCCCTGATATAATCAAAGATGTTGAAAAGGACCTGGGAGAAAAAATCTAAGTATGGTAGATCTTCACAAAGGGTTTGACGGATTTGAAAAACTAGAGCCCTCCGACGAGGAAAAGAAAAAAAAGAAGAAGGAGTCTTCCGAAGAAGAGAAGAAGTCTTCCGAGGAGGAAAAGAAGCCTTCTGAGGAGAGGGGGGAATTTGCCAAGGAAGAGCTGGCACCTGCCGGGGAAAGATTGAAACCCTCCGGAAGAGAGGAGAAGGAAGAAGAAAAGGTCTCTTTGGCTGAACGCGCGGGCAAAAAAGAAATGCTGCTGGAGCCCGAGCCGGAATCGGAAAAAAGCGACCCGGAAAAGGCCGAGGCGTTGTACAGCAGCATTTTAAAATTCATTACGCCGGTCTTTGATAAGGTAAAGGATGGAAAAGAAGATCAGATAAAGGGCGAGGAGATCTTGGGATGGGCGCAGGAGTTCACGGACCGACTTCGGGGTTCAATAATACCGAGCGATCTGGTGAGACTCGTTTTTAAGCACGACGAGCATGAGAAAATTTACATCTACACGCATTCCGTTAATGTCTGCCTGCTTTCAGCGTACATCGCCATGTCCCTGAATTTTTCCAGGGGCAAACTGCTTAATCTGGTGATCGCGTCTCTCTTTCACGATATCGGTATGATGAGAATACCGCTGCATGCCTGGAATAAAGATGGAAAATTGAGCGCCGGAGAGTACGAGGAAGTGAAAAAGCACTCCCTTTACGGGGAAGAGATATTCAAGAACTTAACGGGCATCGATGACGAGATCATATCGATGATCGGCCAGCACCAGGAGAGGACAGACGGGTCTGGATATCCCCGGGGCCTTTCAAAGGACAAGATCCATTACGGATCGCGTCTCCTCGCTTTAGTAGATAGATATGAAACGGGCACGCATACGAGGCTGTACAAAGCCCGCGAACTTCCGGACGTAGCGATCCAGCAGATCCTTGATAATGAAGGCAGCGCCTTTGATCGATACTTCCTGAAGGTCTTGTTGCGACAAGTATCCATGTTTCCCGTGAGCACCTGGGTTATAATAAGCACCGGAGAAATAGGTAAAGTTGTGAAGATCAATGAAAATACGCCTATGAGGCCCGTTATTAAGATCGCATATGACAGGGAGAGGCGTTCAGTAACTGAAAGACTATTGGACCTTTCTAAGCAGCTGCTTATACACGTGAACAGGTGCATGGATCCTGAAGAATTGGAAAAATGAAAACCATAAAGATTTCATCACTAAAAGAGGTGTAGGATATGTCTGGAATAAATAAATCACCGTACAAATTCGCAATATTGTTTTTAATAGCAGTTTTTTTCGTTAGCAATGCGGGATGTGCCAGGTTCCTAAAGCCCACAAAGCCGCTGGAATATTCTTTGTATAGTCCTGAAGGAGCGGTGCCTATCAAGGGAGGAGAGTATGTTATAGGCGGCAGGGATACGCTGGATGTTGCTGTGTGGAGATGTCCGGAATTGAGCGTTAAGGTAACAGTTAGGCCGGACGATGGCAGGATCACCTTGCCTCTCATTGGCGAGATAAAGGCGACAGGACAGACTCCCAGGGAGCTGGCTCAGACGATAAGCCAAAAAATGGCCCATTATGTTAAGGATCCGCGTGTTGCCGTAGGTGTGCTAAAGATAGGAGACAAAAAAGTTTTTGTCATGGGCCAGGTCTTAAGGCAAGGGGCCTACAGGCTGGACCGCAGCGATAGGCTGATTGATATTATTACCCAGGCGGGAGGATTTACAAGTAATGCTGTTCCTTCGTGCACGCATATCGTCAGGGGAGGATATAAAAACCCCGAAGTAGTGAGGGTGAATTTAAGCCGCTTGATCCGCAAAGGCGACGTGTCGCAGAACGTGTATCTCATGGAAGGGGATATAGTGTATATCCCCGAGAACGAGATAGAGCAGGTGAACTATCTTCTCAGGAAGGTGTTCCCGTCAATGTTTTTCGCCGAAAAGCTTAATGACCTGAAGCAGAACATCATGCAAGGCGGATTTGACTGGCATGAAGTATGGGCAAAAATGTCTGATAAGTGGGACAGATAAACCGCGGAAGGCGATTTAAAAAACCAAAGGAAAGAAAATGGCTGTCGAGTACGGATTAAATTTATGGGATTACTGGCGGATAGTTTACAAAAGAAAATGGATAATCATCTCTATTTTTCTGGTATCGGTGGTTAGTTCGCATTTTTTCGCGGAAAGAGCCATACCGATGTACAGGTCCAGCGTGACATTGAATATGGGCACGGGACGGACGCCTATAGCCGAAGTTACCGGCGCGGGTGTTACTTTTTGGGGTGGCGTCGGTGGTGACCAGATCTCAACGCAGATGGAGCTGATACGCAGCTACAGCATTTTAAGAGGAGCCGCGTTACAGCTGGGTTACATCACACCGGAGACGGGCATTGAAAAAGTTCAGGCAGTTACGGCTTCATTAAGAGGCAAGATATCCGTGGAAGAAAAGGGCGACACGAACCTGATCGTAATAAGTACCGTCGATACGAAGCCCGTCAGGGCAAAAGACATTACCGAGACAGTTGCTGATGTTTTTATGCAGAGAAACTGGGAGAAAAAGGTCGAAGAAGCCAGAAACACCAAGAAGTTCGTGGAAAAACAGCTGGAAAAACTGAATAACTCCATTGTTGATATAAAAAGAAAGTTAAGATATTTCGGGACTGGTGATAAAGAGATCCGTATGATATCAAGTGATATGGATGAGTTCAGCACGCGTATGGTGAAGCTTAAATTCGAGCTGAGTAGTTTAAGGGAGCGCTATACCGATAATTATCCCAGGATCAAAAGCATTTTAGCCGAAATAGATAGTATCAGCAAGAAGATGGGCACCACACCAAGGGAATTGGAAGAGGAAAGCGAGATGGAGCTGATAGACGCGGATAGGCTCCGTAGCGAGCTTGAAATAAATACAAAACTGTACGGGTTGCTGAAAGAGCGCTACGAGAAAGCTCGTATTATGGAAGCGTCCCAGACAAAAGACATAGAGATCGTTGACCCCGCTTTCGTCCCCAAGGCTGCTATTGCAGGCGGGACGACAGCCAATGTGATCTTCGGAGGGGCTATCGGCCTTGTCTTGGGGCTCGTGGCGGCGCTTATTACGGAAAGTATGGATACCTCCATAGGGACCATAGAAGACGTTGAGGAATATTTAAAGATCCCGGTGCTTGGTGTTGTCCCCCACATCGATATCATTAAAAAGGAGGAAGTCGAATACTGGAAAGAACCGCCTCCGCCTGACGAGAGAAAGAAATACGAGGAGATCATGGGACGGTTGGTCACGCAGTATCGTCCTAAGTCGCCGATCGCTGAAGCTTACCGGAACCTGCAGACGTATATTAAATTTTCCGGCCTGGATAAAGTGGGAAATTGTCTCATGTTCACGAGTTCGGGTATCCGTGAAGGTAAAACAATGACAACCGTTAATTCCGCTTTGAGCATGGCTCAATTGGGGTACAAGGTCGTCCTGGTCGACGCGGACTTGAGGAGGCCGTCAGTTCACAAAGTTTTCGGAGTTGAAAGGGAAATGGGTGTGACCGAAGCGGTCCTGGGGACATTTAAAACAGACGACGTCATCAAGACAATAGACGATATCATGCTCGGCAACCTTAAATCAAGCATAATACTTAAGACCTACGGCATGGAAAACCTTCACATAATAACGGCCGGTCATTTATCTACAAATCCTACGGAGCTCTTGAGTTCGAACAATATGGGTAAGTTCATAAAGGAACTGAAAGAGAGGTTTCAGGTAGTCTTTTTTGATGCAGCTCCCATTCTTCCCGTAACTGATTCCTGTATACTGAGCTCAAAGATAGACGGGGTGATCCTGGTTTATGAGGTAGGCAGGGTAGCAAGGGGAGCCTTGCGAAGAAGCAAGATGCAGATAGAAAGCGCCAAAGGTAAACCTATCGGGGTGGTATTGAATAATATGAGAGCTTCGGATATGAGATTCGGGTCCCCCTACTACTACTATCGCCAGAGATACTACGGAGAAGAATCTGAAAAATCTTCGAAAACTTAGGAGGAACCATTAAGTTTTCCGCGATCCAGGGGCCAAACTATAGAATCTTTATATTCCTTTTTTTCATCGTACTTGCTGCTGTTCTCTCCACATACTTTGTGTCCGGTGTTGAAGATCTGACGAAAACCATCATAATTGTCGCTTCACTTAGCCTTATAGTTGCGACATTTATCAACATAAATATCGGCCTCGCTGTCATTCTGCTTTCCATGCTTCTTTCCCCGGAACTCGAAGCGGGTTCCGCGGGCGGACGAGCTGTTGTTATAAGGGTTGAGGACCTGGTTTTGATCATTGTTTCGGTCACGTGGCTGGCCAAGATGGCTATCGAAAAAGCCCTGCCCCTTATCAGGAAAAGCCCGTTAAACGCCCCCATCGGTCTGTATGTAGCTATTCTTTGTATTTCAACGCTGCGCGCCATGCTTCAGGGTGGCGTTTCGCCTTTGAAGGGCACCTTTTACGTATTAAAGCTGTCAGAATATTTTATGTTATATTTCATAGTTTACAACCACGTCAACACCTCCAAACAGGTAAAATTGTTTCTGGGCGTTTTACTATTTACCGGCTTTATAGTGGGTATATATGGTAATACCCATATCGGAAAGGTCGAAAGGCTTGCAGCTCCCTTTGAAGGCCATGGTGAGCCCAACACGCTTGGCGGATATCTTCTGTTTATTTTATGTATCGTAGCAGGACTGGTAATGTACTATAAAAAAGGGCGCAACGTTCTTGTGCTCATCTTTCTTTTTCTGGTGCCGACGTTTATATTTACCCTTTCACGGGCATCATATCTCGGTATGATACCGGCACTGTTCGTGCTTGCTATTTTAACTAACAGGAAAGCGGTTATTAACAGTGTTCTGATCGTTTTTGTTGCTTTCGCGCTTTTTGTCGCGCTTGGCCCGCCGAAAGTGAAAAAAAGGATATTGACGACGTTCAAGCCCATAGAAAGGCAGAAGCTTAAAAGGGTAGGAGTTGTTCCACTCGGTCCCTCACCGGCAGCCAGGGTGAAGTCGTGGAAGGATATAATGTTAAGGGATTTTCCGCGCAAGCCCCTGCTGGGGTATGGCCTGTCCGGGGGGATATTCCTGGATAGCCAGTATGTTCTTGCGATAAATGAGACGGGCATTATTGGTTTTTTGCTGTTTTTGTGGCTTATGTGGCGTATATGGAGATCAGCGTATGGTGTATTTAGGACCGTTGAAGATCCCTTATATAAAGGATTAGCGGTCGGGTATCTGACGGGATTTGTAGGGTTACTGGTCCACGCTATAGGGACAAACACTTTTATTATCATCAGGATAGCGGAACCATTCTGGTTTTTTACAGCCGTTGTTTTGAAACTGAGAGATATCGAAACAGGAAAAGTAAAGGAGCAAGAGGCTCCATGGCAAAGCCCATGGCATTAATATGGTAGACGGAAGCATTTTTAAAAAAGATACGGAATTCGAGGACAAGCGGGAAGATGTATCCTTTGGCCGGCTTGCCGTAAGGGGCGGCGTGTGGGTGGTCGCCCTGAGGGTCATCCACAGAGCGCTTGGCTTGGCCAGGACAATAATCCTTGCGCGCCTGCTTTCTCCAAATGATTTCGGTCTTATGGGGATCGCCGTCCTGGCGATCAATACGATAGAGACGTTTTCCAGAACAGGGTTTGAGACCGCCCTTGTGCAGAAAAAAGAAAACATAAAGGAATATCTGGATACCGTCTGGACGGTCCAGCTGGCGCGGTCGGTAGTTCTTTTCGCGATCTTATATCTTGCGGCACCTCTGATCGCCGGTTTTTTCAAGAGTTCCCTGGCTCTTCCTGTTATCCGGCTGCTCGCTTTTCTTGAACTTTTTACGGGCGCGAGGAATGTCGGAACGGTTTATTTCCAGAAGGAACTTCGTTTTGATAAGCGCTTCATCCTTGAGTTCAGCGGCCTATTTGTCAATATAGCGGTTTCGCTTACCCTGGCTTTCATTTTAAGGAATGTATGGGCGCTGGTTTACGGTTCTATTTCAGGCGCCTTCGTGACTTTTATTATGTCGTATATCCTTCACCCGTACAGGCCGAAGGTCAGCTTTAACACCGGATACGCAAAGGAGCTGTTGAAATTTGGGAAGTGGCTGTTCGGTTCAAGTATTTTAGTATTTCTCGTAACTCAGGGAGATGATGCATTTGTGGGCAGGTTGTTAGGAATTACGGCACTTGGTTTTTATCAGATGGCATATCATCTTTCCAACGCGCCCGCAACAGAGATCACTCACGTGGTCTCGCAGGTCATGTTTCCCGTGTATTCAAAGATCCAGGACAATATTCCGAAACTGGGTGAGATATATTTAAGCGTTTTGCGGTTTATCGCGTTCCTGTCTTTTCCTGTAGGCGTGTTGCTTTTTGTCATGGCCCCTGATTTTACAAGATTATTCCTGGGGGATAAGTGGATGCCCATGGTCCCTGCGATGCGGGTTTTGTGCGTGTTTGGCCTCAGCAGGTCCATAGGTTCCACCGTGGGGCCGGTCCTGTACGCGACAAATAACCCGAAAGTGGAGATAAAGTTAGGCCTGTTCCAATTGATCGTCCTGATTATTTTGATATACCCCTTCGCGAAGCTCTGGGGGATCCTGGGGGTATCCTATGCTGTGGTGGCCTCGAATATCCTGAACACATTTTTGTTCATGAGAAAAATACGCTCCATCCTCATGGTATCGCTTAAAAAGATATTGGTGCCATTGGTGTCTGTCGGTATTCCCGCCCTGATAATGGCGGTCCCGGCTTTGCTGATATTGAAAATATGGACGGGGATCACCGGATTTTTTATTGCCTTGTTATGCGCCGCGGCAGTATACATATCCATTGTTTTCTTTATTGACAGGAGAAGGGGAGGCAGACTGAAGGAGATAATTTCAATAATATTAAGAGGAGTGAAGATATCGCATGAGTGAACACGATAATAAATGGAGTGAATACGGGGAAACAAGATTGCTTTCCAGAAACAAGCTTACTTTTCTGCACCACAGGCTTATGAATGAATATTTTCTTGATTTGGTCAGGGATCTGGACGTGGATTCCAGGGTGCTGGACGTGGGGTGTGGGGAAGGCCTTTACCTTGAACTGTTGAGGGGTCTGGGATTCAGGAATATCTCCGGAATAGACCCAAGCGATGCCATGGTCTCAAAAGCCCTTGAGAAAAATCTGTCGGTAGAAAAAAAGTATCTGCAGGACGTAACAGAAAAGGAAATTTATGACGTGGTCGTGATGATAGATATCCTGGAACACCTGGATGATCCCGGAGCTGCCCTTCAGAAGGTGAACGAGATACTGAAAAAGGGAGGGTTATTATTGATGAACATGCCTGTATGTGATTCGTTGAAGCTGCGTCTTAGGAGGACGTTATACAAGGAGACGAGGCTCCAGCAGGCGAAAAGGTGGGATGAGACGCACGTCTGGGGCTTTACGAAAAAAAGCGTGGAGGAGATGCTTAAGGAAAGATCTTTCAGGGTCGTGAAAATGCAGAGGATCAGTAATTCTCTTCCGGGCATTGATATGTTCAAGAAACAGTCGAAATTCATCAATTTTCTGCAGAGTGTCACGTTTTTTGGATTGTTCGGGGACCTGCTGACAGTGACCGCGAAGAAGGAATGAGGGCAGAGTATCCTTATGAATATTTTGATGCTGGCTATTGATTTCAGACTTTCATCCGGCGGAAAAGCCGAATATTTGCATCGGATCGCGGAAAGTCTCGCGTCAAAGGGCCTGGGTGTTACGGTTATAACGGAGCAAGAGAACTGCCGGAAGGAGAGCGGATCACCCTGCAGGATCATGGGGATGCGCATCAGGGGTGAAAAAAGGAGCATAAAGAAGTATATAGATAAGTTCAAGAGATACCGAAGTATTATAAGAGAGAACGATATCCAGAAAATAATCATCGGATCCATTGATTATAAATATGTAGATCCTTTTATTCTGTTGCTGGTCGCCCTTAAAAGCCGGATACCCTGTTATATCTTTACTTTCGCGCTTGAGCTGAACGCCGCGACCTGGCGGGATAGACTGAAAAGATGGATGTTCCTGCGGCTTACGAGCGGGGTGTTCCCCATAAGTAGTTATACCGCTGGCATTGTAAAGGGGCTTGTCCACAGAAAAGAAGGCATGGTAATAGTCGAACCCGGATGTAATATTACGGATTTTAAAGTCGATATCAACAGGGAAACGTCGTCTTTATCCAGGGAATACGGCATCCAGGACAGAAAGGTCCTCTTGACAGTTGGCCGCCTGGTCAGGCGAAAAGGAGTTGATACGGTGATAGCGGTGATGCCGAACATTCTGAAGGAGGTTCCGGACGCATTGTATATCATAGCAGGAGAGGGGCCGCTTGGATCAGAGCTCAGGGAAATGGTCAAGTCTCTGGGGCTGGGGAGTTCAGTGATATTTTCCGGATACTTTGACGAAGCGAAGAAACAGGAACTTTACGGTATTTGTGATGTTTTTATCATGCCTTGTAAGGAACTGCCCGGTTTTGATGCTGAAGGGTTCGGGATAGTTTTCCTGGAAGCCGCGGCGTCAGGGAAGCCGGTCATAGCCGGGAATGCCGGTGGTGCTAAAGAAGCGGTCGAAGATCAAGAGACCGGATTCCTTGTGGACCCCTGTGATCCGGATGATGTTAAAGATAAAGCGGTATATTTGCTGAAAGACCCGGAAAAAAGACGTGAAATGGGCCTGAAGGGACGAAAAAGGGTCAAAGAGAAGTTTGAATGGAATGCCCTGATAGATAGAGTAGTTGAGGCTTTAAAAGCGTAATATGAAAATTGCCATATTTAACGAGTTTTATCCGCCGGATCATCTGGGGGGAGCGGAAAGGACAGCCCAGGTTATTTACGAGAGCCTTTCGGGGCGCAGTCGTAATGTATGTGTTTTGACCGGATATGTCGAAAAGCCATCATGTGAAAACGATATTTTCAGGATAATCCCGCGCTATAATGATCCGTCCAGGACCATCCGGAAATTAACGTTCATTGAAAAGACGCGACTGGATATCACCTCGTATTTTAAAGCCAGGGAGTTCTACAAAAATAATGATATTACGATCTTGCTTGTCAGGAGCGTAAGGGGTATATCTTTAAGGCCGATATTTGCGGCAATAGACCTGGGAATACCGGTTATTTTCATGGTTCCTGACGATTGGTTGGCAAAATTAAAGATCTCGTGCGACAGATCTTTTGTATGGGGAGCATTCAGAAAAGCAGTTTTATACAAGAATTTTGATTACGAACACATTTTGTGTCCGAGTGAATATTTACTTAACATCTATTTAAAAGCCGGGTTCAAGAAGGAAAAATTATCCTTATTCCCGCATGCCGTAGATACTGAAATATTTAAACCGGGAGGCCAGAAGAAAAACTTGTCCGGAACAGGCATTATATTTGTTGGAAGACTTTTTTCAAATAAAGGCCTTCATGTTTTAGTAGAAGCCTCTAAACTTCTCAAAGAAAGCGGAAAGACATTTCAGATAACCGTGGCAGGGAAGGGCGACGAGGAATATGAAAGTTCAGTGAAAAGAAAAGTTAAAGATTATGGCCTGGAAGAAAGCTTTGCTTTTAAAGGGATGGTTCCGCAGGATGATCTGCCCGATTATTACAGGAGTTCTGATATCGCTGTTGTGCCGTCGCTGCAGGAAGCCTTCGGGATAACTTTGATCGAGGCCATGTCGTGCGGCCTGCCCGTTGTGGCTTCGAGAACCCAGGCGATCCCTGAGATCATAAATGACGGCGTTGACGGCGTCCTGGTCGAGCCGGGAGATCCAGGGTCTCTCGCGAAGGGATTAGCCCGCTTGATAGAAGACAAAGGGAAAAGGGCCTCTCTCGGGGCAAGCGCCAGGGAAAAGGCGATCAATGAATTTTCTCTGGATAAGTATATCGAGAAACTGGAAAAGATCTTAGGTCTTGGATAATATGAGCGAAAAATACGAGAAAATCTGGAGTAAATGGGATAAGGCCGAGATGGAGAAGCAGATAGAATTCCACCGCGAAGGAAGAAGAAAATATCTCGGCCTGGTTGAAAAGCACCTGAAAAAAACGCCGGGACTGAAAGCTTTAGAAGTCGGATGTGGATCGTCGATCGACTCTCATCTGATCGCCGAAGAAACGACGGCTGATCTATACGGGGTGGATATCTCCGAAGAAGCCTTAAGGGTAGCCCGGGAGGTGTCGCTCAAATTTGACAAAAAGGTCAATTTATCTGTCGGGGACGCGCTGAAACTGGAATTTGACCCCAACACGTTCGATCTCGTTTTCAGCCAGGGGCTACTGGAACATTTTGATAAGCCGCTCGAAGTACTGAAAGAACAGATAAGGATCCTTAAGCCGGGCGGGATCTTGATAGTCAACGTTCCGCAAAAATATACGGTTTATACGATCTATAAACACCTGTCGGCTTTATTCGGACGATGGGAATGGGGCGCGGAAACGGAATTTTCAAGCTGGCAGTTGAAATGGCTGGGTAATCATCTTGGGTTAGAGTTTCTTGAAAAACATGGTTATGATTACTGGCGTTCGCCTTTTGAGGTGTCCTTTGTTTTAAAGACGCTTGATGATAAAATAGCGAAAATCCCTTTTGTAAAGGAAAGCCCCGCGCATAAAGAAGCGTCCGGGTTCTGGAAAAAAATGTGGGCCGATTTCGAAGATCATTACGGTTATTTGTTTATGAAGAATATAATTTACGTGTACAAAAAACCCGAAACGAAAAAATGAAAATACTTTTTGCAAACAGATACATAAATGAACTCGGGGGCATTGAGCAATATATCGAAGATGTCGCGTCCAGGTTAAAAGAAAAAGGGCATCATACGGGTATTGTCCACTGGGACGAATCAAAGGGCGCGCCCCATTTTAATGAAGCACACAGGATAAGCGCGATCTGGGACAACGAACTGGATATTGACGGGAAAACTTTAGACAGGTTGGACGAAGTCCTGAAAGAATTTTCTCCCGATATTGTCTACCTGCACGCCGTAGAAAATAAAAAGGTCATCGATTACTTTGCCGGAAAGGCGCGCACCGTTCGTTACGTGCACGGGTATAAGACGATAGATCCTGACGGCAAGATGCTCCTTTATAATCCTATTGAAGAAAGCAGTTATCCACTTTCTCCGGCGTGTTTTTTGCGTGCCTTTACAAGAAGGTGCATGCCGCGCAGTCCCATAAAAGGGATCAAGGCGTATATGCGCGCGAGGGGGTCTCTTGAAGCGACAAAACGGCTCGACGACATTATTGTCGCTTCCGATCGGATGAAAAGAATGCTGGTTAAAAACGGCGTCGAAGAGGGCAAAATAACCATTTTGCCGTATTTTGTGTCCTATCAACCGACAGAGGATGCCGCGTTCGATAAAAATCGTATACTTTTTGCCGGCAGAATAGTGGAGGCCAAAGGGCTGGACATGCTTCTTGAGGTGCTTTCACTGGTAAAAGAGGATTTTATTCTTGATGTGGCAGGAACGGGTCCCGCGGAAGAAGCCTGCCGGAAAAAAGCAAAAGATCTTGGACTTTTGGGCAAGGTCAGGTTTCTTGGGTGGGTCGAGCATGAAGAAGTTGCCGATCTTTACAGGAAATGCGCTTTTTTGGCCCTTCCGTCGATCTGGCCTGAGCCGTTCGGTATATGCGGAATAGAGGCGGCTTTTTTCGGGAAGCCCGCGGTAGCTTTTAACGTTGGCGGCATATCCGACTGGCTCATCGACGGCGAGACGGGTTTTCTGGCAGAACCTTATAGAAAAGAAGAAATGGCGGAAAAAATAAGTAACTTGTTAAATGATCCTGAAAAGGCCCGTGAAATGGGAAAGAAAGCAAAAGTGCGTGCGGTGCAAAAATACAACCCGGATTTGCACCTGGAAAAACTTTTAAGAATATTTATGAAGTAATTTTAAGAGAGAGCTTTAAAATGAAAATTTGCATGATTTCACCATATTATCCTCCGAATCAGTTTTACGACGGGATAGGGGACTACACACAAAAGCTGTGCGAGGAAATGTTAAAAGCAGGCCACGAAATCACGGTCCTGGCTTCCACCGGTTATGAGGGCGTGGGATCAAGCCACGATCCGATCAAGATCGTTCCTTTTGCGTCTCGCTGGGGTTTCGGGACATTTTTAAAGCTGTTCAGGTTATGCCGGACGAAAAAGTTTGATGTGGTCAACCTTCAATATTCTCCCCCTCTTTACGGGATCTTTTTTAAAATGCTCTTTCCGCTTATAGGCCTGGCTAGTCCCGCAGTAGTGACACTGCATACCCTGATAGGCGGCGGACCGGTCAATAAAATGGTGGCGCTGACGTTTGTCCTTTTTTGCGCGGAGATCATCAGTACCAATGAGGAAATAAGTTATCTTGTAAGAAAACGCCTGCCGTGGAAAAAGAATCTGGTCCAGATACCCATCGGGTCCGCTATTATTCCTCCCGGACAGGGGGAAACCTCGACTATGAAGGAAAAGGAGGGGATCGTGCTTGCCCATTTCGGTCTTTTCTACCCGGGTAAAGGCGTAGAGACCATCCTTAAAGCCGTCGCCGAATTAAAGAAGGAATATAACGATTTCCGGCTGATAATGTTGGGCGGAGAGTGGCGCAGCGCCGAGGATTATTATGACGGCCTGAAGAAACAGGCGCAGCAACTGGGCATCGATGAAAAAGTCTCCTGGCTGGGATATCTGCCGGCCGAGGGGGTCTCAGAACAATTGTCTGTAGCGGATATTTTCCTCGTTCCGTACGACAGGGGGATTTCCATCAGAAGAAGCAGTTTCATGGTGGGATTGGCTCACAGCCTGCCCATTATCAGTACTTACGCCAAGATCAAATCGGAATATCTTAAAGAAAACGAGAACATCGCGTTAGTTCCTCCTGGGGATGCCGTTGCCCTGAAGGAGAAAATACTGGAATTGATACAGGATCCGGATAAAAGGAAACGATTAAGGGAAGGGGCAAAAAGTTTAATGGAAGAGTTTCGCTGGCCGAAAATAGCTTCCAAAATGATACAGGTTTTTGAAAAGGTAAAATGCTGAAAAAAGTGCTCAGAAAAATATATTATCAGCTTCCGGCAAGGTTTTCCGCCGCGGGATATGCGTTTCCCTGTCGCAATGTTATTTTTGAAGTCGTCTATAGCTGTAACCTCAACTGCGAGATGTGTCCGTATCGTGCTGAGCTGGAGCATACAGAACCGCGGGGGAGTGATTTTAAACCGCTAAAGAAGGATGAAATAATCGATCTGTTGCATGAATTGCCCAAAGGGAGCAATATTACTTTTACCGGCGGAGAACCGTTTTTGAAAGAGGGCATTCTTGACATTCTCCAGACCGCAGCCGGGTTGCATAAAGTAAGCGTAGCGACCAACGGCACTCTCCTTACCGATGAGATAGCGGAAAAATTAGTCAGTTGGGGCATAGGGCTCCTCGGGTTTTCCCTGGACGGGCCTAAGGAGATACATAATGAGATCAGGAAAGATCCTGGGTCGTACGATAAACTGGTAGAGGCGGTCAGGAGCATAAATAAGCAGAAAATAAAACGGGGCGTTCGGCATCCTCGCCTGAATTTTAACGGGGTGATCTTAAAAAAGAACTTTAAATTTCTACATAAGAATGTCGAACTGGCAAAAGAGCTTAATATCAGCTTTCATACTTTCCAGATATGCGATCCGTCATGGAACAGGTCCGCCTGGCGTCTGAGCGATGAGATCAATGCCGATGAGAGGACGATCGAGCAGGTCGAGCCGATAGATCGCGGGGAATTAAAAGTTGCGCTGGAGCAGTTGGTGGATACGGCAAAAAGACTGAATGTCGGCCTCAATTTCGTGCCGGCGCTTACCGTGGAAGAAATAGTAGATTATTACGATAATAAGTTCAACTTAAGCAAGTGGCATTGTCTGGACCCCTGGAGTACGATGCGCATTTCGCCTTACGGGGACGTTTTTCCGTGTTTGAATTTTAAAGTAGGCAATGTCAGACAGCAAAAACCGTCTGCTTTATGGAACAGTCCCGGTTACAGGAAGTTCAGGAAAGCGCTGGGGAGCGCTGTTCTGTTTGAAAGTTGTGTCGGTTGCTGCAAGATGATCCGAAAAAGAAGGGCGGAAGCATGAAGATCCTGGTCGTCAGTCCTACATTTCTTCCCGCTGTCGGAGGGGCCGAGCTGGTCATTCTTGAGGTCTTCAGGCGCCTCGCCGAGAAGCATGAAGTAAGACTGCTGACAGTGGACCTGAAAGAGGAGCTTAGCGTCTATTTTTCGGACGAATATGACGAAGCGGTCAACTTCCGGGTAGATCGATTCAAAGATAATTTGAGTTTAGCGAAATTGCGGGGACACCGTATTACGGGAGGCATTATTCCGCCTTTCTCGATATCGGCGATATCAGCGGTAAAGGAAAGCCTCAGGGAGTTCAGGCCCGATATTATGAATCTTCATTACGTTGTTCCCACCGGCCTGGCGGCGGTGGCCGGGAAACTTTCATCCGGCGTTCCTTTAGTGGTAACCTATAACGGGCGCGACGTTCCGGGGCCCGGTATTCCTTTTTTCTGGAAATACTGGAACAGGTTAGCCGGAAATTTCGCGGATGAAGTGACTTTTGTGTCAGAATATTGCAGAGACGCGATCTTCGGCAAGGGTTCGAAAAAAGGAGTGATAACTTACAATGGCGTTAATGTGCCGCGTGATCCTCTTCCGGGTAGGTCCGCTGCAAAAAAACAGTTGGGCATAAAAGAGGGTCAGAAAATGATATTCTCCCTTGGCCGCCTGAACGAGGTGAAACGGATAGACATCCTGGTAAAGGCCATGAGTCTGCTTAAAGAGAAACGCCCGGATCTTGTTTTATATATTGCCGGCAAGGGCCACGAAGAAGCCGCGCTTAAGGCCCTCGTTAAAGAATTGGCCCTCGAGGAACGTATTAAGTTTTTGGGGTTTGTTCCCCCGGAAAAACTGGGTTCATATTTTGCCGCTTCGGAATTTTTTGTTTTTCATTCCCGGTTCGAGACGTTCGGCATGGTGCTGGCTGAAGCCATGAGCTGGGGGAGAGCTTGTGTTTCCGTTGATAGCACAGCCATCTCCGAAGTGGCTCCTGACGGGGAATGCGCGCTTCTTGCGCGAGTTATGGATGCGTCTGATATGGCAGAAAAAATAAACAGTTTACTCTCAGATGAAAAATTACGAAACCGGCTTGAGGGGAACGCGAGAAAAAGGGCAGAAGAACTTTTTGATTGGGAAAAAATCGCAACAGAATATGAAAATGTATTTTTAAAGGTTTTAAAACATCGCGAGAGGGAATAACATGAACGAAAGCGTACCAACACCAGATACCGCCCCTGGCGTATACGAAAAGGTAATGCTTCTATTGAAAGGTGAAAGAACAGGCAAGTCCCTAGACGCTCCTTCAGGTGAGGGGGCTTTTAGCCTGAAATTGAAGGAAGCCGGCTATAAGGTCTGGGCAGCGGATTTAAATCAGGAGAAGTTTAAAGCCGAGGATATAACTTTTGCAAAAGTTGACCTGAATAAAGAACTTCCCTACGAAGATGCTTTTTTTGATCTGGCGGTATGCATAGAGGGCATAGAACATTTAGAGAATCCCCATTATCTTATAAGGGAATTTAACAGGACCCTGAACAAAGGCGGGGTATTAATAATAACGACGCCAAATACGTTAAACGTCTATTCAAGGTTAAGATATCTCTTGTTTGGATCTCCTGACAGGCATCACAGCGAGATAGAGTCTTTTAAAGGCAGTTTATATCAGGTTTTGCGACGACACATTAATCCTATTGGATTTCCTGAGATGAAATATGTCTTAGAAAATAACGGGTTTAAAATAGAAAAAATAGACACAAACATGAGCGTTGTTTCTTATCGAGGGGGCAGGTTTATTTTGAGGCTGTTTATGCCTTTGGTCTTTTTGCTTGTGGGAGGGTTTATCAAGTTGATAGCCGGAAGTTTCAGAAAAAAGGATTCACTTTCCGGGATCTTGCTTACCCCGGAACTTCTTTTCGGCGATGTCTTGATCTTGAAGGCTAAAAAAGGATAATCTTAATATGGGAAAGGCAGGTAGATTGTCAGCGATCATTATTACCAAAAATGAAGAGAAAAATATAGAAGAGTGTCTAAAAAGCGTTGAATGGGCGGATGAGGTTGTGATTGTTGATGACTTTAGCGGCGACAAGACCGGAGAGATCTGCAAAAATCATCCGAAAGTAAAGTTTTATGAAAATAAAATGACAGGTTTCGGGCAGCAGAAAAATTATGCCCTGGATAAAGCAGATGGCGAATGGGTACTTTCAGTAGATGCTGATGAGCGGGTTACGCCTGAACTAAAGGATGAGATATCGGAAAAAATCCGCCAGGGAGATTATAATGGTTATGGGCTCAAAAGGAACAACTTGATCTTCGGAAAATGGGTAATGGACTCCGAGCCGAGGAATATAAGGTTATTCAAAAAAGAAAAAGGTAAGTTCACTTCCAAAAAAGTGCACGAATCGGTGTTGCTTGACGGGAGTGTAGGGATACTGGAAAACCCCTTGCTCCATTTTGCCTCATCCTGCGGCGACCTGACCGGCTACATCGGAGTATACGTAAATCAATACTCGGCCTATACGGCGGACGATCTTTACGATATGGGAAGAAGGGTCACGCGGAGGAATTGGCTGCTTTATCTTGTCGCCAGGCCGTGCGCGATCTTTTTTAAAAGGTATTTTCTGGGAAAGGCATATCGCCAGGGAATGCATGGCTTTTTTATGTGCGTCTTGACCGCTTTTACTT
Organism: Candidatus Omnitrophota bacterium; assembly: GCA_049642015.1. Lineage (GTDB taxonomy): Bacteria > Omnitrophota > Gorgyraeia > Tantalellales > Tantalellaceae > JBAROI01. Next base: position 21,570 of record JBAROI010000176.1, read on the forward strand.
ATTTCGTAAGTTACGCGAAGTTATGGGAAAAAGAGCATGAAGATACTTTACATAGCAAATAGAAGCGAAATTTTCAGCGGCGGACAGATAAGCCTCCTGGAGCTTTTGTCGCATCTCGACAGGTCGCGGTTTGAACCCATTGTCTTATGTCCGGGCGAAGGTGAGCTTGCCGATAGGGTGAGGTCAATGGGTGTGGCTGTCCTTTTATGGGAGATGCCTACGGCCAGGACGATCAACCTTCTAAGAACGCGAGATGTAGTCCGGAAGCTTAAGTCCATCATACAGGAAAAAGGCGCTGGAATTGTCCATACCAACGGCAGCAGGGCCCAGTTTTACGCTTCTCTCGCGGTAAAGGGCACCGGGGCCCGCCTTGTATGGCATGTCAGGGAATCGGTCAGGGACCTTCCTTTATATGACCGGTACCTTGTCAGGTCCGCGGACAGGGTAATATGTGTTTCGGAAGGCGCGAAAAAAATACGTTTCGGGTATATGCGCAGACTTATTCCAAAGATCAAAGTAATATATAACGGGGTGGATTCCCGGAAATTCGCAAAAGATACGGAAAAGGGAAAGAGTTTAAGGAGGGAGCTGGGCATAGGCGAAGAGGAGGTGCTCGTAGGGAATATAGGCATCCTGATACCGAGGAAAGGGCACCGGTTTTTGTTCAAGGGATTTAAGAAGATCCTGGAAAAACATCCGGAAATAAAACTTTTGGTTATGGGGCGGTCGATCGACGAAGGGTATACCAGCCACGTTAAGGATATGATCTGGAAGATGGAGATCGAAAAGAACGTTCTCTTCGAAGCTCCGCGGGAAGATATGAAGGCGGTTTTATCGGCGCTTAATATTTTTGTCCTTCCTTCCTGGGGAGAGGGTTTCAGCAGGGTCCTTTTGGAGGCGATGGCCTGCTCTTGTCCTATAATTACGACCGATGTCGGTGGAAATAACGAAGCTATACAGCACGACGAAAGCGGCCTGCTTATCCCTTATGGTGACGTTGATCGTCTTGCGGGGCAGTTGGAGCGTTTCTTGAGCGATCCGGGGAGCGCCCGCCGAATGGGCGAGAACGCGCGAAAAAGGGCCAAAGAGCTTTTTAGCATTGAAAATCACGTTTCGCAGGTGCAGGAATTATACAGGGAACTTAAAGGTCAAGGATAGCAGATGCGCATAGGAATAGACGTGAGGGAATTCAGAAAAGGTTCTTATACGGGACTAAGGACTATCATGCGAGATTTCCTTTTCAATGCCGGAGACTCGAAAAAGCATGAGTTTGTCTTTTTCGGAAACCAGCATACGGATCTTGAGTCTTTACCCGGTACGGGTAAAAGAATCGTCGTTGAAGAACTCAACACTTTTTTCTGGGACCAGTTCCAGCTCCCAGTGGCGCTGCGCAGAGAGGGGGTTGAATTATTTTTCACCCCGTACATAAAAACGCCTTTCTGGAGAGCCTGCCCGTATGTTAATACCGTGGCGGACCTGATACCTTTCGTGGTCCCGAGCTATAAAGGTATCAGAGCTGTTTTGATAAAAATATATTTTTTCCTGTATATCTTTATTTCTTCCCGCAAGGCGGTAAGGGTAATTACGATCTCTAATTATTCGAAGAAAAAAATTTCCGAGGTGTTCGGGTTAGATGCCGCCAAGATAAAGGTCGTGTATCCGTCTGCCGGAGAACCCGTGTCCGCGGGACCGAAAGAAGCGGGCAATGAATTTATAGATCGGTATGACCTCGAAAAGCCTTATTTTCTGTATTTAGGAAACTTTAAACCCCACAAGAACCTGTCAAACCTTATTGCCGCTTTTGATCTTCTGCCGCAGGAGGTCAAGGACAGCCATAGACTTTTTCTTGTAGGGGGCTCAGGAAGCAATGTTACTGAAACGGAGCGCGTAATAGCGGACAGGGGATTATCCGGAAGAATAATTCCGGTCGCGGGAGGTCTTTCCGATAGTGAAATATCGATATTCATGAAAAAGGCTTCTGTGTTTGTATTTCCGTCTCTGGTAGAGGGATTCGGGATCCCCCCGGTCGAGGCAATGGCCGCGGGCGTGCCGGTCGCTTCTTCAGACCTGCTTCCCATGACCGAAGTTTTGGGGGATGCGGCTTTATTTTTCGACCCGCGTGAGCCCAAAAGCATCACAAAAACTATCCTCAAGTTGGCGAAAGAAGAGAAAGTTCGCAAAGAGTGCATAGAGCGTGGACTGAAACGCGCTTCGATGTTTAAATCAGAGAATATGTCTCAAAAGATAATGGATATCCTTGAAGATGCCGGGGAAGAAAAAACACTTCTTGTAAGCAGCGAGTTTCCTCCCATCAGGGGCGGCATGGCTACATATATTTCCAACTTGTGGACAAGGCTCCCCGAGAAAAAAATAACCGTATTTACGGCAAGATCCGGCGGGGAAGCAGTTCAAACGCCGGAGGAAGGGCTTGACGTCGTGAGGGCGGTGTATCCTCTGGGCCGGGATATTTTTTCAAGGATATTAAGAACGATCGCGGTCATATGGCACGTGTGGCAACAGAACTGCATGCGCAACGTACGATGCAATCATTGCGCTCAAATAATTTCGGCGGGAATGGCCGGACTTATCGTGAAAAAACTCAAGAAAACGCCTTTTATCGTTTACGCGTACTCGGCCGATGTTCTCGAATTCAGTAAGATTCATATAACCAATTGGATAATGAAAAAGGTCTTTAAAGAATGCGAACACGTGATAGTCTGCAGTGATTTTGCCGAGTCGGCGGTTGTCGGAAATGGATTTGCGGGAAAAGAAAAAATAACGGTCCTGACGCCCGGGGTGGATACCGGGAAGCTTAATCCCGAGATCGGTAGCGGCGGAGTTAAGGGCAAGTACGGTATCCCGGATAAACGCAAGATGATCCTTACGGTATCGCGTCTTGTCGCCCGTAAGGGGCACGATCGCGTTATTGAAGCGCTTAAAGGTGTACTTGAATCCTATCCTGATGTGGTTTATGTTATAGTAGGAGACGGGCCCGAGAGGGGCGGGCTCGAACTTCTCGTTAAGGAAAAAGGGCTCCAGCGAAATGTTGTGTTTACCGGAGAAGTGCCTCCGGAGGAACTTACGTTTTTTTACAATGCCTGCGATCTCTTCGTGATGACTCCTCATTATATTAAGGATAAGGGAGACATAGAAGGATTTGGGACGGTCTTTCTGGAGGCGAACGCCTGCGGCAAGCCGGTAGTCGCGGGGAAAAGCGGCGGAGTTTCGGAAGCCGTAATAAATGAACGGACAGGACTCCTTGTCGATCCGCAAGACGCAGGCCAGATCCGGGACGCCGTGCTGCGTTTTTTAAAGGATGAAGAATATGCCCGGAAACTCGGTGAGAATGGGCTTTTGAGGGTTCGTAAAGATTTTGGCTGGGAAACGAGAGCAGAGGAATTAGGGAAGTATATATGAAGGTATTGCACGCGATAACCAGACTCGACAGAGGCGGATCTTCGGAAAACACGCTTTTAAGCGCCATAGGCCTCGCGGAAAAGGGTTACGAGGTGGACCTTCTTTTCGGACAGACACAGAGCCCGAGCATACCCCTTTTAGAGAAAGCAAGAAAAGCCGGCGTTAATTTCATTGAAGAAGATGACCTTGTCAGGGATATACACCCCCTGAGGGACCTGGTAGCTTTTATAGATATTTTCCGTTTTATACACAACGGAAAATATGATATTGTCCACGCGCATTCTTCCAAGGCCGGACTGATATGCCGGCTTGCCGCCAGGCTGGCAGGCGTGAAAACAATAATCTATACGCCGCATGGTCACGTTTTTTATGGCTATTTCAATAAAATGTTCAACCGTATTATAATATTTGTTGAATCTATCGTCTCCCATGTGACTGACAAGATAGTAGGGCTTACGCCTGCTGAATGCGACGAATGGATCGGTTTCGGCATAGGGAAAAAAGAAAAATATACCGCTATTCCCAGCGGCGTGGATTTCGATCTAATGGTCGACGAGATATCCGGTGAAAGAGATATAAGAGAAGAGCTGGGCATACCACCCGGAAAGACAATAGTGGGGTCGGTAGGGCGTTTCGTCGGTGTTAAAGGTTATGAGTATTTAATAAAAGCGGCGATAGAAGAGATCAAAAAGAGAAACGATATTTACTTTGTTCTCGCGGGAGACGGCCCGCTTTATCAGGAGTATAAAGAAATGATCTCGTCGGAAGGTGCCGGGGAAAGATTCCACATTATCGGATGGCAGGAAAATACCGGTGCGGTCATTAAGGCGCTTGACATATTTGTCCTGTCGTCTTTGAATGAGGGTATGGGCCGCGTTCTGGCGGAAGCGATGTTTTTGGAAAAGCCCGTTATCGCCACGCGGGTCGGAGGGGTGCCTTCGGTCGTTGCGGGAAACGCGGGCCTGTTGGTCGAGCCCGCTTCGTCGTCGGCTATTGAAAGAGCTATTGATGTGTTCATGGAAGATCCGGCGAAGGCGCGGGCCATGGCCCGGAAAGGGCGGGAAAAAGCCCTCGCGGAGTACTCCGCGGAAAAAATGGTTCATGATCTGGACATGCTTTATAAAAAGTTAACGAAGGAAACGTAATGGGACATTTAATGCCCTGCTCAAAACAGCTTAAACATTACGTATGCGCGATAATTTTTATAATAGCATTTTGCCTTACGGGCTCCGCGAGGGTTTTTGCCGCGGAGGAGGGGGAGAAGCTTGTTCCCGTAAGGGGAGTGCTGCATTTGAACACGGACGTTTCTTCCGGCGAGTATCCCCCTGAACATATCGTCAGAATGGCGCAGGAAGCCGATATGGACGCGGTGTTCCTGACCGAAAATCTTAAACCCAAATGGGAATACGGTTTATTGATATGCAGGAGCATCGCAAAGAAGACAGTAGAAAAAGACGGACTGCTTAAATACGGGGCGGAAAAATACAGCGACAGGATCGATTCTCTGGACGAGAGGGCGCGCGACTTGACAGTGCTCATGGCCGCGGAGGTGGCGCCGTTTTACTACTGGACCGGTACTCCGTTCAGAAAAGGGAGTCTGACCCTCAATAACTGGGATGTGCAGTTTCTTGTGATGGGGATGGACGCGAAAGATTATAAAAATATTCCGACCGTTTCAACCGGCGGTTTTGCACGCGACAGGGGCATAAATATTTTGATGTTATGGCCGTTTATACTTATGATCGCAGGCGTTATTTCGCTAAAATGGAAACACACCAGGTTTTTCCTTCCCAATTCTTTTTGCTGGGCGATGATCATTATCGGGGTGTTATTCGCCTTGCGGAATTACCCGTTTAAGGCGGTAAAATACGATCAGTACCATGCAGATGTTGGAACCGGCCCGTATCAGGCGGTAATAGATTACGTCAACAAAAAAGGCGGGGTGACGTTTTGGTCTAATCCTGAAGCGAAGACTCACATGAAAGTTGACCCTATTGTGTTTATAAGTCCCTCCGCCGAAAAACATATGCTTGAAACGAAGGACTATACCGGTTTCTGCTGTTTTTATGAAGGGTATAGAAACATAGGGGGTCCCGGCGGTATTTGGGACGCGGTTTTGGAGGATTATTGCCATGGCCTGAGAAAAAGCCCCGTGTGGACTATCGGCGAGATGGCATATCACGGCAAGGAGGCGCCTATAGGCAAGCCGATCGGTGACGTGCAGACGGTCTTTCTTGTTCCCTCGAACACAAGGGAAAATATCCTTAAAGCCATGAAGGAAGGAAGCATGTACGCGGTGCGGCGATCCGTAAAACATGAGCTAGAGCTCGATTCTTTTATGGTAGAATATCCTGAAGATAATAAGAAAGCCGGGATGGGACAGGAATTAACGGCCGGTGGTCCTGTAACCGTTCGTTTTAAAGTGGACTGGAGCGGCAAGCCGGGAGAGATCGTAATCGCCAAGTTGATACGAAACGGCATTATAGTACGGGAGTTTTTCATAACAAAACCGGGCGAGTTTGAATTTAAAGACGATTTTTACCGGCCGGGTGAAAAGGTTTATTACCGTCTTGATATTCGCGGGAAGTACCCGAGCATGCTTTTTTCAAACCCGATATTTGTGGAGTTCAAATGAAGGTAGCGATACATCAGCCGCAGTATTTGCCGTGGCTTGGATATTTTGATAAGATGGACCAGTCGGATGTTTTTGTTCTGCTGGACGACGTGCAGTACAAGAAAAACGAATGGCAGAACAGGAACAAGGTCCGCAATACGAAAAACTGGCACTGGCTGACCGTTCCCGTGCTGTTTAAGTTCAAACAGAAAGTAAATGAAGTAAAGATCAACAATAAGCAGAACTGGCGCGAAAAACACCTGAAGAGCATTAAACTCAACTATTCGCGCGCCCCTTACTTTGAAAAATATATTTCTTTCTTTCGCGAAAGTTATTTAAAAGAGTGGGAATATCTTGTAGATCTTAATCTTCACTTCATTCATTATTTGAAAGACGCGCTGGAGATCAAGGCGGAGCTTGTCAGGAGTTCGGCTCTTAACGTCAAGGGGAAGAAGACCGAGAGACTGATCGGCATATGCAGGCACCTGGGAGCGGATACGTACCTTTCCGGAGCCGGGGCGAAAGATTATCTGGATGAAGAACAATTTAAGAAAAGCGGCATAACACTGAAATTTCAAAATTATACACATCCCGAGTATCTTCAGACATACGATGGTTTCGAACCTTATATGTCAGTTATAGATCTGTTGTTTTGTCACGGAAGAGACAGTTTGAACATAATAAAGGAAGGGAGAAAGCGATGAACGTTTTAGCGATAGGCGCGCATCCGGACGACATAGAATACGGTTGCGGTGGGACGCTTTTGAAGCTGGCTGTTCAGCAGAAAGCAAACGTGTACTTTTTTATCGCCACGCAAGGTGAACTAGGGGGCACGGCTAAGGCAAGAGTAAAGGAACAGGAAGAAGCCGCAGATTTTCTTGGGGTCAAGAAGATCTTCTGGGGCGGGTTCAAAGATACTGAGCTTACTGTGGGAAAAGAGCTTATCGGCAAGATCGAGGAAGCGATCAGAGAATCTGATCCGGATGTTATTTTTGTCAATTATCCCGACGACGAGCACCAGGATCACAGGTATCTCGCCGAGGCTACGATCGTTGCGGCCCGTTATGCCAGGAAAGTTATATTTTACGAGGATTACACGTGCAAGAAATACGAGCCGCATCTTTTTGTGGATATAGGAGACGTGCTGGAAGAAAAGATCAAGCTGATGAAGTTCCATAAGTCCCAGGTGGAAAGAGACTACCCGACGAGACTGGACATGGTCGAGAGCGTCAAAGCCGTTGCGAATTTCCGCGGTTTTCAGGCAAAAGTTAAATACGCGGAAGGCTTTTGCGCGCTGAGGTATCTGCTGGATACCATTTAGGAATCAGGACTAAGAAGTAAGGATTAAGGAGAGTGTATGGAAGGTAAAGTGATACCGCATTCGATGCCGACACTTGGTGAAGAAGAGGCGGCAGTTGCCGCCGAAGTTATTAATTCAGGCTATATTTCCCAGGGCGACAAAGTAAGGGAATTCGAGGAAGAGCTTGCGCGTTTTACGGGTGCCAAGGGCGCGGTAGTAGTCAACTCAGGAACAGCCGCCCTGCATCTGGGGCTTCTTGCTATGGGGATCGGCCCCGGAGATGAGGTCCTCCTGCCATCCTATGTCTGCAGCGCCCCGATGAATGCCGTATACATGACAGGAGCCCAGCCGCGTCTTTGTGACATAGACTCCGACAGTTTTAATATCAGCCCCGGCAGCATTGAGGATAATAAAACGGAAAGCGCCAAAGCGGTTATCGTGCCTCATATGTTCGGAAGCCCGGCCGACCTTGAGAAAATAGAGAGTTCAGGCCTTCCCGTGGTGGAAGATTGCGCTCACTCGTTAGGCGCTTTATACGGCAAACAGAAGGTAGGAAGCATCGGAAGTTTTAGTATGCTCTCCTTTTACGCTAATAAAGTGCTCGGTTGCGGAGAAGGGGGAGCAGTTATATCTAATGATGAAGCGCTCCTCCGGATCGCAAGAGACCGCCGGGATTATGATGAGAAGGAAAATTACGAACTGCGTTATAATTACAAGATGACGGATATCCAGGCGGCGATAGGCCTTGTGCAGCTGAAAAAACTTCCCGGGATGATAAAACGGAGGAAGGAAATAGCCGCCCGTTACGATGAAGCGTTTTCAGGGTCGGATATCGTATTGCCCGGTGGAGAGTTTGACCATATTTATTATCGTTACGTGGTCAAAATAGACAAGGATGTATCCAGGGCCATTGGCTGCGTCGGAAAGAAAGACGTAATGTGCGAAAGACCCGTGTTTAAGCCTTTACACAGGTATCTCGAGCTCAGGTCAGGTTTCCGGAGCACTGACGAGATTTACTCAAAAGCCCTCTCCATACCGATCTACCCGTCTCTTGCTGAAGAAGAGCAAGCAAGGGTTATCGAAACAGTGAAAGAATGTTTAATCTAAGATTGCTGCGATACAGGTTCAGTAGATTCCATCAGGCCATAGCTGAGAAGGGATTATTATGGACACTCGGTTATATTTTCCGGTATATAGAAGATCGTTTTTGTAATAAGATCGAAGAATTCAAAAGCCGTGCTTGGGATCATGTTTTGACCTTTGGTTCAAAGAAAAACGATCAAAAAAAGCAAATAAAAACGGTGACTTTTACTGAATTTCAGAAAATAAGAAAAGAAGACCGCTACTACGACGGAAGGTGGGGTTACTTTAAAAAGGCTATAAGCATAGCTAAGAAAGAATCCCCCGCAAAAGTTTTGGAGCTGGGACCCCGCAGATTACCGATAATCAGGGGTTCTGATATTATGGATAACTTAGCCCACGGTGAGGAGCTGACCTATGTCCATGATGCGAAGATCACTCCCTGGCCGGTCAAGGACGCCAGTTACGATATGTTCATAGGGCTTCAGGTGTGGGAACATTTAGGAGATAAACAGGCCCGGGCGTTCAAGGAGGTTATGAGGATCTCAAAGTCGGCGATCCTCAGTTTTCCGTACAAATGCTATTCTCCGGGGGATTGCCATCATGATATTGACGAAAAAAAGATCGCTGAATGGACGCTTCATATTATGCCCGAAAAAATAATAAAAACGGGCCAGATTATTATTTATTTCTTTAATTTTGGTGCTCAAAAGTGAATAAGATCCCGTTTCCAACTACAGTAGATTTTGCGCTTACGGGTAAGTGTAATCTCCGGTGCAAGCATTGTAACACTTCCGACACCTGGGACCTGAAAGAAGAGTTATCCTTTGAAGAAATAATCAGTGTGTTGGATCAATTGAAGGAAGAAAAGATTTTTAGCCTTAACCTTTTCGGCGGAGAACCCTTCTGTTATCCGAAAATATACGAGCTTTTTGAGCTTTTTAACAGCTATCCCATGAGGGTGACGATCTTGACTAACGGCACTTTAATAGATGCTGATGCTGTGAAGCGTTTGAAAAAGCTGAGATTTTTAGAAAATATCCAGATAAGTATCGACGGTTCAAATCCGTCTATTCATGACTGGCAGAGGGGGGAAGGTTCTTTTTTCAGATCGATCAGGACGGTCAGGCTGCTTCAGGAAAACGATCTTCCCGTGTCCATAAAGGCAATAATCAATAATCATAATTATAAAGATATCGAAAACATGGTGGATCTGGCATTAAGTTTGGATCTTGAGGGAATGGATTTCGGTGACGCAGTAGAATGCGGCAGGGCAGCGGTTTTTGCAAGCGATATGCGTTTCGAGGGTGAAATACATTCTCACATTATGGAAGAAATGTTTCGCCTTAAAAAGAAATATCCTGATTTTAATTTCAGCGGCACTCTTGCTCAGAAAATGGAAATGCTCGAGGATTTTTATGAGAACGGTCCGGGTAAGGGCTCCAGGGGCACTTTTTCAACCTGCCCCGCCGGACAAAACATGCTTTCCGTGCGCTCGGACGGGAAAGTAGTGCCGTGCTCAGCTTTCTGGACTCTTGTTTGCGGGGATGTAAGAAAGAACTCGCTAAGGGATATATGGGATAATTCCGAAGTTCTTAACGAAATAAGGGCGCTTGCGGACGAATCCTTGGCTGATCATAAAGCGGAATGCCGGGAATGCGATTATTTTGCCTATTGTAACGGAGGATGCCGGGCGGCAGCTTACTACGCCTCAGGCAACGACCTGAGGGGATTTGATAAGGCCAACTGTCTGGTTTTTTCCGATAAATATGGTTTCAGGGTAAAAGAAAATGTCATTAGATAGTCTTTACATAAATCCTACCAAGTATTGTAACCTATGCTGTAAGCATTGCTGGGTGTCGCCCCCCACCAGGGAAAAACTCGAAAAAGAGGACGAGGAACTATCCATCAAGGAGATCATCAGTGTCGTAAAAGAAGCCAGAAAGCTTGGACTTAATTCCGTGAAACTCACGGGAGGAGAGCCCCTATTGCGGGAGGATGTTAAGGAGCTTCTTGAATTTTGCGCTTCTTCCGGGGTCGAGACTATGATAGAAACGAACGGGACACTTATTACTAAGGATACGGCCAGAATGTTCAAAAAGTTTAAAGTGGGCCATATTTCCGTAAGCCTGGATAGCGCTTCAGCCCGGACTCATGACTTTTTCAGAGGAAAGAAAGGGGCTTTCAAAAGTACTATAAAAGGAATAGAAAACCTGCGGGATGAGTGTTTTCCTCCGCAGGTGATAATGTCGCTGTACAAGGGAAACCTGGAAGGATTCAGTGACTTCATGCGCCTGATGCGTCGGCTTGAGGTCAATGACATCAAGATCAATACCATATCTCCTCTCGGCAGGGGAGCCGGCATGCAGGATAAGGGTCTTACGCCTACGGCGAAAGAGATCCTCGAGTTCGGGGAACGATTAAAGGAAATAACCGGACATTTTAAAGGTTCGGTGTATCTGGACGTTCCCATGGCATTTAGAAGCCTGGAAGAGCTTGACGGGCGCGGTTGCGGCTGTTGCAAGATCAAGAGCATACTTGGAATATTGTCCGATGGCAGCGTTTCGATCTGTGGCATAGGATACATGGATGATAGGCTCGTTTTCGGCAATATCAAGGACGATCCTGCCGTTCTGAAAGAAATATGGAATAACAACCCCGTCCTCAGGCAGATAAGAGAAAAAATCCCTTCAAAACTTGAAGGTGTGTGCGGCATGTGTGTATTCAAGAAAATGTGCCTCGGTAACTGCCGGGCCGAAGTTTATCACAATACGGGTAGTTTTTTTAGTCCTTATTGGTTTTGCCAGGAGGCTTTTGATGAAGGGTTATTTCCATCTACCCGGCTGATACCGGAGGCGCTAAGGACATAGTATGGACAGATTCTATCACAAGACGCTAGGAGCCACGGCGGGCCTAAATTTTATGAATTTCGACAGGAGGCCTTCCTCCCACAACTTGTTCCCGGCGAAAGGAAACGAGAAAAAAGACCTGGATATATATTTTTTTGAAGACAAAAATAATGTTATCCTGAAAAAAATGAAAAAAAGTGACGTAGGTAAAAATATTAAAAAGGCGACGGGTGGGCAGTATTTGGAATTTTTTGATATTGAAAGAAAAAAAGCGTTTTGTTTTTTTAAAGGCAGAATATCCATGGATTTTCTTGTAGGCCGGCAGCTCTATCGGTCTTTTATTGCTTTTCAAAATTTTTTAGATATGATCTTTCTTCATTCGGCCTCGATCGTGGTGGGGGGTAAGCTGTATCTTTTTGCTGCCTCGAGCGGGGGAGGGAAAAGCACGATCTGCGACCTGGCGCGAAAGGACGGGCTGAAGGTGTTAGACGACGAGTTTTGTGTCATAAAAAGAAAACGGGGCAGATTTTATACGGGGGTATTTCCGTGTTTTAAGGCGCCGTTCGATCCTTATGAAGAAAGGCAGCTGGAAGGCATTTTCTTTCTGGAAAAATCAAAAAGGAACAAAATCAGGACCATATCGACGAATGAGGCTATTAACAGGGCTTTGCCTGAAGCTACAAGTCTCCCGTATGACTATGCTTCAGGAAGGGAAAGATCCGAGTACAGAAAGCACGTATTCCGGTTTCTAAATTCTGTGCTTGAAAAGACCGATTTCGGCCTGCTCGAATTTAACAAGGATACATACGACTTCTCATGTTTAAATTAAACAGCCTTAAAGCGATGATCCCGGAAAGCGTATCCTCTTTGCTTGGGAACGTAAAAACGATCTTACTGTATTCCACGGGGATCTTGAAAAAATACAGGGTAATGCTCTGGAAGGCGTCGCTTTTTAAGACGATAAGCTTTCCATTGGGACTATCGATAATCTATATCACCAGGGCCACGCTGGATAAGGGTATATTTAGCAAGGATCTTAGTGCGTTTTTAAAGTTTTCGGTACTGGGCCTTTGCGTTTTCTTTCTTATGCGGACGCTGCAGTATCTGATCAATGGACTTACTGCAAAAGCGAAGGCCAAATTCTCCCTGGACGTCAACCATGATTTCACGAAAAGGCTTTTTGATCTTGATTATCTTAAGATAAGACAGCTTAGTTCGGCGGAAAACAGTTTTATACTGGATTATGACCATCGTATTATAGAAAATCTTGTTCTTGATGAGCTGCCTTCCCTGGCTTCCCTTGTAAAAATACCTGTATTTTTAGTCCTCTCATTCATGCTTTCGGTGCCGCTCACCCTGCTGGTGCTGGTAACGCTCCCCTTTATCGCGCTACATACTGCCTGGACGTCGAAGAGAAGGAAGAAATACAGGGCAAAAGAACTATATTACTCCCGGAAGCATTTTTCCATACTGCATGATATTTTATTGAATATAAAATTAATTAAAAGTTTTTTTAAGGAGAACTGGGCGCTGGAAAGGGTGACTTCCTTGTTCCGCGACAGGACGAATGCGTCCCTGAAGTCATCCCTGTTTTTCCGCAGGGCGCGTTTTATAAGTGACTTGTTCACTAAATTCAACACTGTGGTATTCTGGTTGCTCGGCGGATACCTGATCATAAAGGGTCCCTTGACCTTTGGTTCTTTCAGCGCGGTATCCATGTACACCGCGCTTATCATTTCCGAACTAGACAATCTGAGCGGTGTGATCCAGGAACTGAACGAAGAAAGGTCTTCTATAGCGAGAAGCGCCGCGTTCATAAGCCAGATCACAGGCAGGGCTGAAGGATCCCACAATTCGGATAGTATCAAAAACCTTGAATTTGATAAAGATATAGAATTCAGAGACGTTACTTTCGGGTACAAAAAAGATGACCCCCTGTTCGAAAGGCTGTCTTTTTGTGCGCCGGCGGGGAAGTGGACTCTTATCAGGGGGGTCTCCGGCGTGGGAAAGACGTCACTATTGAGTCTTTTTTTGAGATTATTTTTCCCGGAGAAAGGCGGAATATTTATAGGCGGTCACGATATCAGGCGGATCGACCGTGCTTTATTTTCCGGAAATATTTCGGTTGTCCATCAGGAACCATACCTTTTTAATGATACTTTGATAAATAATATATTATTGGGCGAAAAAAAGGAAAAAGGACCCATTGAAAAAGTCTTGCAGTGCGCTAAACTTGATGAGCTTGTCGCTAGTCTGTCTATGGGGTATAATAGTCGCGTAGGGGAGGCGGGCTTTTCGCTTTCAGGGGGCCAGAGGCAGCGCATAGCTATCGCGAGGGCGCTGGCAAGAGAGCCTAAAATATTGATACTCGATGAAGCTACCTCTTTTATTGATTCCAAAACGGAACGGGAGATCTTCGGCAACATAAGGAGATCATATCCCTCGATTACAGTGATGTTCGTCACCCACAGGGATACCGCGTTGAAATTTGCAGACGAGATCCTGGTATTAGAAGAGGGGAACATAAAAAGGGGCGATCATGAAAGAATTTTACCCGGTAAAAAACCCTGACATAGTTGTGCGTAAAGAAGAAAAAGAAGCGCTGCTCTTCAGTCCTGCTGATGGAAATACACTGTGCATTAATGGCACGGGCATCACCATATGGGATCTGTGTGATGGTTCCCGTGGGACGAAGGATATCGTCGGTGAAATTACCGGTAAGTACGAAGTTTCCAGTGAAAAAGCGGAGAAAGATTGCCTTAATTTTTTTAAAAAACTCAAAGGATCAGGCTTTATCGGCCATAAAGTTTAGGAGGCGTTTTATGAAAAATAAAAAAGCGAAGTACGAAGCCCCGATCGTCTATGACCTTACCAGCGCTGTCAATGATGAAGTACATGCCGCGAAGTGTACTTCGGGTAATTCTGCCACGGATAAATGCCAGATGGGAGGTTCCGCGTATGGGAAATGCACGACAGGGACCTCTGCGGGCACGAACTGCGGAGCAGGAAATAATCCCGGAGCTACTGATAAGTGCAAGACAGGCAGCATGGCTACCGGTAGCTGCCAGGCGGGGGGCATGGCAACGACTAAATGTAAAGCAGGCAGCTTAAGATAATCAACTAATAAGTTCTTCCATTCAAGATGCAGAGAACAGTAAAAGGACAAAGCATGCGTCCCTTTCTTAAAGCGATGGACGCATGCATTACCAAAAAAATTCCACCTTCACGCCTAAGATCCGGCGACATAATTGTCTATGAAAATGCAGGTGATGCATTTGTCGCCCACAGGATCTTGAATATTGATAAAGACAGTGAATACGTCCTGGTAAAAGGCGATAATATACCCTACAGCTTTCGCGAAAGAGTCCCATTTGCCGATATAAAAGGGAAGGTAGTCGCGGTAGAGAGGGGGAATAAGGTTTTTAACCTGGAAAGGTTTCCCCTGAAGATCGCCGGTAAATGTTTGGCTTTTTTGTCCGCCCGCGACCTCACGCCTCTACTATTCAGGAAAAGATTTATCGATCCTATCTTGCTGGGCATCTCAAGAAGCCCATTCTATGTATTTTTAAGGACATCGTCCTATGGAGATATTTCTTTTATGTGCACAAAAGAAGGAACGCGCTGTCATGTCTATGCTTTTGTGCACAAGGTCAAGAGCGCTGACGCACTTTTAGAATTAAAAGAAGACGGCCGGGTTTCCGTAAGTTCTTACATCAGGTACCGGGACAGGAACCCCGTCTTTGAGGAAAAATTTAATCAAAAGATTCAGGAGGTTGCTGATAAGGAGTTTGGGACGAACGATTTAGATGAAAAAAATAGACTTATATCCAGCTCTTGATTTTTCTTTTTCTCAGCTTGCCGATGAGGAAAAGCTTGTAGTTTTCTGCTCGCGGACGACTTTGCCGGAAGGATCAAAGAAAGAAGTCCGCTCATTGATAAGGAGCGGACTCGACTGGGATTATTTTTTAACGCTTGCGAAAACTTACAGAGTGACGCCTTTTGTCCATAAACACTTTCAACCCTTCCTTGATGAGATCCCCGGGCCGGTGAAACAAAAGTTGAGAGAGCATGCCGGCTACATTTTTGC
>JBAROI010000177.1:0-2283 GCA_049642015.1 Candidatus Omnitrophota bacterium
GCAAAAATACCACAAAAAGACCAAAGTAGGGTCGAAAGGCCGAACCTGTATACCAGCTCCTCGACGAACGGAGAAACTACAAGTGAGCGGAGCGGAGTCGACATATCCGGCGTAAGCTTTTTCAGCCACTTAGTGGTTCCCGCGGGAGGATCCTTTTTTGCAGTGCCGGCAGGAGGTTCTGTTGTAGACACTTTTTTCGTGATAATAAAAGCGAAAAAACGGCCCGAGATCTCATACTCCACGCCCAAGCTTTTCAGCATATCCTCAATGTCGGCCTGGCTGTACATCCGCATAGAACCGAATATAAATGTTCCTCCCGGCTTGAGGACCCTCATCACTTCGGCCAGCATTTCTTTTGTCTCTTCATCGCTCATGCAGTACATCATCACGTTATACTCGTAGATAACGTCGAAATATTCATCCTCGAAAGGCATTTCCCGTATGTCGTCTTCTACTAACGTAACGTCTCTATCCGGCGGGCTTGTGATCTCATAATTAATACCGTATGCCTCAATACTATCCCCGTGGTCTTTCTTTAGCGACTTGATCGCCTTGCCCTCCGGACCGCATCCCAGATCAAGCACCCTCTTTTTCCCTTCCCCGCCTCCGATGGCCTGTCTTACCGTTGTATTGTAAAACCTGCCGAATTCTTCGGTATCCCTGTTGCACTGATCAGGATGCTTGCGATGGAAAAGCGTCCACAGGAACCTTTCTTCTTCGCGCGTCAGAGCGAGGTCCCCCTTAAAGGACATGATAACGCCGGGGCCTACATCCCCGGCAAGGAACTTGTCCCGGTATTCTTGTTTCGCTCCGGCAGCTTTCTTTTTTATGCTTTCCCATATAAAAAGCTCATCTATGGTTTTTTTCACTTCTTCCACATGTTTTTTGTTTTTACCTATGATCGTTATATTGAGCCTGCCGTTCTCGTCTATTTTGGCGCTGTTCTCATTTCCTTTTTCTATGATGTGATCGA
Source organism: Candidatus Omnitrophota bacterium (assembly GCA_049642015.1). Taxonomy (GTDB): domain Bacteria; phylum Omnitrophota; class Gorgyraeia; order Tantalellales; family Tantalellaceae; genus JBAROI01. Next base: position 974 of record JBAROI010000177.1, read on the forward strand.
CAGCAATATTTTTTGATCTCAGGTGCTCGAATATCTCTTCTCCTGTTTCTTTTGGGATGCCATCCCCCAAAGATGATATTACACTCCAGTTCCATATCTTTTTACCGTCACTTCGGGGCATAAAGGGCGCGAGGTTTAAAACGCTTACACCATTGATGATCAGGAAATATACCAACGGCAGACCTACAAGGCTTACGGTTAACGGAATGACCGGATTCACCACAAGATAAAGACTGGTAATTATAAAGAAAATAAAATTAGCCAATGGACCTGCAAAACACAGAAATCTGTATTTCCATTCGGGCATTTCGCGGTAGATCTCTTCCGTAAGAGCTAATCTCGGCCGGAAAAGCAGGCCCACGCGGAAAACTGCATACCTCATTTCTTTTATTGTTTTCTTGGCCGAAAGATGTGCGACCAGACCATGCCCGATCTCATGTAACAAATAAGTAATGATCAGATTGACCAAAAAAGCCAGCGGCAACAATATCGCCAGCAGCGGGTGCGTGATCCCCGGAACGTTAACAGCGTATGAGGCCGTGATCAAAGAAAAACTTGCTACAATAGAAAGCAATAACATGAAATAAGTCGACTTTGGTTTGAAATAGAATATTTTCCCTGAAACAGATTTCTTGCTCTGCTCCGCTTTTTCCAGGTTTGTTATCGCTGCATTTTCCGACTTAGTGCCTAACAATTGCGCGATGCCGCCGACCGCCAATAACGCGATGCTTAGTTTGAAAAGAACCGGATCTGCGTTCATAAGGAAATAGACAAACCCTCCTATGGTTGCTAAGAAAACGGACATGGATGACCAAATAAGGACTTTTCTGACCTTGAAATCCAAAACTCTCGCAGAGGTTGTTTTTACTTCACCCACTTCGACCACGCGTGATAACTTCTTTTCATCAGCCCGTTCTTTCTCTTTGCCGCCATCACCGATCGCCGCCGGGGCGAGGTTTAAGATCAAAGCGAATATATTAACGACAAGGTGGGTTATTATGCTTCCGAATATGGCTATTCCCGGTTGTGATATGAAAATTATAGATAAGATCACGCCGGCAACGGCCGCTACAGAAGGCGCTACCAACGGAAATTTACCTGTTAGCTTAGATGACCAGTTTAAAAACCACTTTTCTCCTTCTGTAAGCGGACACGCGTTATTTTCTTCAAGTTCAGGACGAAGGCTTCGCTCGAAGGCCTCGACGGCTTCATCATCCGTGATCTCAATAATTCTGGTCCGGATAGATCTCTCTCCCATAAGATGCGCGGCAAGACACCTATGGTTGCCTTCACTTATAAAGTAGTTTTCC
>JBAROI010000179.1:0-22998 GCA_049642015.1 Candidatus Omnitrophota bacterium
GTAGGGGGCATGATCATGGAAACTGCAGAACGCGTAAGAAAAAGATCAGTGATCTATGTGATCGCGGGGGTAGCCGCGCTGGGCGGTATACTTTTCGGGTTTGATACCGGAGTTATTTCAGGCGCACTTCTTTTTATTAAAAAGGAATGGGCTCTTGGGGCTACCGGTCAGGAATTTTTAGTAAGTGCGGTTCTCGTGGGAGCCATGCTCGGCGCGGGCTTGAGCGGCAAAGTCGCGGACCGTTTCGGCAGGCGTTCAGTTATCATGCTTACCGCCGGGATCTTTATTGTCGGTTCTATAGGCGCTTCGTGTGCTCCTGCCTTGATCTGGCTTATAGCTTCACGCGTTGTTATCGGTATAGCTATAGGTATAGCTTCCTTTTGCGTACCCTTGTATATATCCGAAGTTGCTCCGGCCGGGCAAAGGGGCGCGCTTGTATCTTTAAATCAGCTTGCGATAACCATCGGGATCGTGCTTTCGTATTTTGTGGATGATATTTTTGCGAAAACAGGAAATGGGTGGCGTTACATGTTCCTGATGGGCGTTTTTCCGGCTCTTGTTTTGGGTATCGGAATGATCTTCCTGCCGAGAACACCGCGCTGGCTTGTAAGCCGAGGCAAAAACGAAAAAGCTCGCGAAGTTCTGAAAAAAATATATTCATCCGAAAACGTTGATAAAGACCTGAATGAAATGAGGAAGACTCTTAAAGAAGAAGAGAGTGGGGGATGGGCCGAACTTACCGTTCCCTGGCTCAGGCTTCCCCTGGTGATAGGCATAGGCCTGATGTTTTTTCAGCAAGTTACCGGGATAAACACAGTTATATATTATGCACCGACTATTTTTCAAATGGCGGGATTCGAATCTGCAACCGTTGCTATAGCAGCTACCATAGGTGTGGGCATTTTGAACGTTCTTATGACCGTAGTTGCTATATATGTTATCGACCGGATAGGACGTAAGCCTCTTCTGCTGATAGGGCTCACAGGTATGGTAATTGCTTTAGGGACTCTGGGTCTTGCTTTTAAAGAAGAGGCAATTTTAGGCGCCGCCCTAAAATGGATATCTGTTGGAAGCCTTCTGCTTTACATAGCATCGTTTGCGATAAGCTTAGGGCCGATTGCCTGGCTTATTATGGCCGAGATATACCCCTTGAGAGTAAGAGGGCTTGCAATGAGTATTGCGACTTTTTGCAATTGGGGATTTAATTTTATTGTTGCAATGTCTTTTCTGACAATTGTGCAAGCGCTTGGCGCTTCTTCGGCCTTTTGGATATACGGTGCAATGAGTATCGCGGGATGGTTCTTCTGCTATTTTTACGTTCCTGAGACCAAAGGTCACACGCTGGAAGAGATCGAGACTCATTGGGTCAAAGGGGGAAGGCCGCGGGAGCTTTGACCTAAATGAAGATACGCAGGATAGACAAACTGATACTTTTAATAATATTCCTCGGTATCGTTTCGATAATCCTCGAAAACAGCGCTTACCCGGGAGCCGCGATCATACATGCGAGCCATGCGCTGGACGTAATCGTATCGATACTTTTCATATCGGTATACCTTGCTGAGTTGATCAAGTCCCCCAAGAAGCTGAAATTCATAAAAAGGAACCTTTTTGAGACCGTTTTTATAATCTGTTTTATAGCGGTTATAGTCTATGGCAAACTCCATTATTTCTTCATTAGCCCTTACCCCGGGCATAACATCTCGACCAAGATAATACTTGCCATAAGCCTGCTTACGGTTTTCAGCCTGCTTATAAAAATAAAAAAACTTAACGCGTATTTTCGCAATCTAACAACACACCCGGCCCAGACGATCATGTTCAGCTTTGCTTCCGTTATCCTGGTGGGCACTATTCTTTTGATGCTGCCTCTTTCGACCAGCGACCAGACCAGGCTGGGGTTTATCAATTCCCTGTTTACGGCCACTTCCGCGACGTGTGTTACCGGGCTTATTGTGGTGGATACGGCGACCCAGTTTTCGCTTTTTGGTAAAACCGTGATCATGTTCCTTATACAGGTCGGCGGTCTCGGTATCATGATCCTCGCGTCCTTTACCGCTTTTCTCGTGGGGAAGAGGCTGTCCCTGGAGGAGAGGATCACCATGTCCTACATGCTCGACGAGGGCGACACGAGAAATATCGCGCGCGGCGTGAAAAATATCATCCTCTTTACTTTTTTGTTCGAACTTTGCGGCGCTTTTCTTTTGTTCTTCTCTTTCAGGGGGGCTACGAAAGGCGGTTTGGAGGACGTGTTTTATTCGGTGTTTCATTCCATCTCGGCCTTCTGTAATGCCGGATTCGCCCTGTTTTCAGACAGCCTCGAAGGATTTAAAGGCGACACGTACTTAAATTTTGTCATCGCCGGCCTTATCATAGCCGGAGGAATAAGCTTTATCGTTCTTAGCAATACCTATGCTCATATCGGGTCCAGACTGAGGAGGATATTTTCCCGGAAGCAAAGAATGATAGAAAAACTTTCGCTGAACACGAAAATAGTATTGATAGCAACGATCATTCTCATTATTTCCGGGACGCTTCTTATATATAAATTCGAGCACAAGGCGAATCTTTTGCCCCTGGATCTTAAAACACAGTATCTGGAAGCGTTTTTCCAGTCGGTGACGCTCAGAACGGCCGGATTCAACACTATGGATATCTCTTCTCTTCATGCCGCGACTTACGCCATGATGATCCTTTTTATGTTCATCGGAGGGGCTTATGGCTCGACGGCCGGAGGGATCAAGGTTAATACGCTGGGCACAATATGGGCTTACATTAAGTCTGTTTTTAGCGGCGAGGAAGACGTTACGCTGATGAAGCATTCAATATCGAGGGACCTCGTGAACCAGGCATTCCTGGTCGTGTTCCTTTCATTGGGTGTCGTGTTTACGGGGGTTCTTTTTCTTACTCTAAGCGAGGGCAAGGGGCTTACGAAGATCATATTCGAGACGGTGTCCGCTTTCGGTACGGTTGGCCTTTCAACAGGGATAACTCCCGAACTTTCCATGGTGGGAAAGATCACAATAACATGTATAATGTTCATAGGCAGGCTGGGTCCGCTTACGATCGTAACGGCTCTGGTCGGCAGAAAAAAGCACTATCAGCTAAAATATCCGGAAGGCAAGGTCAATATCGGATAGCAAATAAAGGAGATAAAGATGGAAAAGGAAAAGGTATTCGCGGTTTTTGGTCTTGGAAAATTCGGCATGGAACTTTGCAGGATCCTGTCAAAAAAAGGCGAAAAAGTGATCGCGATCGACCAGGACCAAGCGCATATTGAGAAAATAAAGGACGCGGTGACGCAGGCTATCCTTCTTGACAGTACGGATGAATCCGCTTTGCTTAATGCCGGACTTCAGGATGTGGACGTGGCGGTAGTCGCGATACGGGAAAGCATAGACGCGAGTGTCCTGACCACGATCCTTTTGAAGAATCTGGGAGTACCACGGATCATCGCGAGGGCGATATCGGATATTCACGCCCAGGTCCTTAAGCAGGTCGGGGCCGCCGAAGTCATAAACATAGAGATCGAGGAAGGCAGGCGCCTGGCAAATCGCCTGGCGGCGCCCGATATCATGGATATCATACCGATCGCGGCAGACCAGGTCATGGCCGAGCTGCGGACGCCGCAGAAATTCGTCGGTAAGTCGATTCATGAACTGGACGTAAGAAAAAAGTACAACGTGAACATCATTTCTATCAAGAGGACAAAAACCGAGATCGACGACATGGGCAACCCCAGAAGGGAAGAACTTGTTTTTTCACCCAAACCCATGGATGTCTTTGACGTCAACGACACGCTTATCGTGGTGGGAACGGAAAGCGATATTGCCGGATTAAGGGAGATGATAAAATGATCATTGTAAAAAAGAAAAACCTGTTCATTTTAGCCGCTCTTTTCTGTTTTCTGCTTGTCTTCGGGGAAGTGAAGTTTTTCCTGGTCCTGAAGGGCACGGACCTGGCAAAGAACCTGCAAATAAAGTATGAAGTGGAGAACTTTATTTTCGCTTCAATAGTTTTGACTTTGACAGTCGGCGTCTTTATTTTATATTTTGTCAGGAAAAGCAACAATATCCTCAGGCAGCTCGATAAATTGATAGAACTTTCCGAATACGGCGAACAGGATATCACTGGACACTTGAAAAAGCTGGGAGAACTGGGCAGGAGGGTCGATTTTCTCCTTCATTTCTACAAGGAATTGAACCGCAAAAAGACGGTCAAGATAAGTTCAATATCCGGTATCAATAATTTTCTTATAGAGAAAAACAATAGTCCTGTATTCCTGCTTAACAGGCACGGCAATGTGGTAAATTGCAGCGATCGCCTGCTATCGGCTCTGGGCATAGATAGGGAAAAGATCCTGAAGCGCAATGCCAATGAGATATTCGAGAACCTGACGTATGAACAGCTTTTTTTCGAACTTGAAAAGAAGCGTAATTTCATAGAAATAGATGATGCCCGCATGAGCATAGAAGGGGCAGAATCCACCAATAAAATACATTTTCACCCTATAGTCAATTCCGATAACCAGATATCACACATAATCGGTGTCATGGAATAATCGTTTCTTCCGGGCCTGTCTGCTTTTTTCTTGCAAAACTTTCCCTGCCGAGTTAACATAATCATACTTTCCTATGGTAAGTATGATAAAGAAACCAATTAAATTCTCATTTCTTGTAATTTATTTTTGGGCGCTAACATTTATAACCGGGTGCTGCAATCTTAAAGCGCCTTCAAATACTGACGAATTCTGGACGCCTCCTAAGTGGGAAAAAACCACAAAATCCATTGACCGGGTCTGGCAATCCGTGCGAGAGCAGAAGTTCGACCTTTCAAAGCCTCTTACGCTGGCTAAAGTTATCAATATAACCCTTAAAAATAACCCCGCGCTCCGTCAAGCCATGGATAACGCCGTCGCCGCCCACGCGAGGGTAAAGCAGGCCGAGGGCACCTGGTATCCCCAGGTTACCGCTACCGGGGATTTTACCAAAGACAGAAAGTTCGCTAACCTGAAAGACGACAGCTATAACACGAGGAGTTACGGCGGGAAGGCTGAGGCCAATCTTCTCGCGCTGGATTTTGGGGGGAGGGCCGCGTCGGTAAAAGAGGCATACCACGAGCTTATCGCGGCTAATTATGAGTTTAACCAGCAACTCCAGGACGTTATTCTTGACGCAGAGAAGTTCTATTACACGTTTTACAGCGCGAAGTCAAGCCTTGAAGCGGCGGAAGACAACACGGCAGACGCGGAAGTATCTTTTTATGTAGCCAATGAAAAGCTTCAAACGGGCATATCGTCCAGACTTGACATGCTCCAGGCAAAATCCAATTACGAGCAGTCTCTTTTTGAACAGGAAGAAGCGAAAGGGGACGTTAAAAGCGCGAAGGCGGACCTCGCGGAGATCATGGGCCTTCCCGCGGACATCCCGCTTGAGATCGCTTTTCCGTCCTGGAAGATGCCGGTAGATATTACTGAAAAAGATGTAACGGAACTTATAGATATGGCGCTAAAAAAACGTCCCGACATAGCGGCATCCAGGGCGAATCTTCGCGCAAAAGAAGCGGCGGTCAGGGTAACTGATTCGGACCTGATGCCCGAGCTGAAAGTCGGAGGCACTGCCGAGAAGGACTGGACGCAGTATTTCGGGGACAATAAGGCGTTCAAGCACTTTTACGAATATACAGGATTCCTTAAACTTAGCTGGAACGTTTTTGACGGTTTTGAAAATTATGCCGAAAAGAAAGAAGCGGAAGCGCAAGCCAAGGTGGAAAGGGTAAAATTAATGCAGGATGAGCTCGCGGCGAGCGCGGACGTCTGGACGCAATATTACACTTATGAAACCGCCGTTTCAAAACTTAAGTTCAGCAAGGCGTTCCTTAAAAGCTCGAGCGAGTCGTATGATCTTGCCCTTACGGGCTATAAAGCGGGGCTTAAGGGCATACTGGACCTTTTGCAGGCGCAAAGCCAGCTTTCAGACGCGCGGAGCAAGGTTGTCCAATCCAGGAAAGACCTTTACATATCTTTAGTCGAACTGGCACACGCGACCGGTTCGATCGGAATAAAAGGCAGCGAAGAATAAGCAGGAGGAGGTTTGAAATAAATGTTCAATGAAGAATTTATTAAAGACGTAAAAGAACTTATCAGAGATTTAAAATTGGTCGATTACAAAAAACTCCTCAAGAACAGGAAGCTCGTGATGAACACCGTCCTGGCCCTGGTGTTTTTGATCGCGGCGTTTCACATCCGTGGCTGTATCGCAGAAAGGCGTAAAAAGGCAATACCTCCGCGTCCTGTCCACATAGCAACGGTCGTCAAAGAAGATGTTCCGATATACGTTGATTCGTTCGGAGCGCTTACATCCATCAATAGCGCGGACATCAAGGCGCAAGTCACGGGGGAAATAAAAGAAGTCCATTTCAAAGAAGGCGACGAAGTGAAAAAGGGAGACCCTCTTTTCGTAATAGATCCGGCTCCATATAAGGCCCAGGTGGAAAAAGCCAAAGCCGCTCTGGATGGAGACCAGGTCGATCTAAAGCTTAAAACGGATACCCTTGAAAGAAACAAGAAGCTTTTCGAAAAAGGGCTCATTTCCCAGCAGGAATATGAAAATTACCTGACCGAAAAGATAGCGGCCGAGGCCCAGGCTGAACTTGACAAGGCCAATCTCGAAATGGCGAAGATAAATCTCGATTATTGCTATATAAACGCGCCGATCTCGGGTCTTGCGGGGAAGAGGCAGGTAGATAAAGGAAACGTCGTGACGGCCAATACCGGACCTACTTTGGTGAACATAAAGACGATCGAGAATCTTTACGTGGACTTCACCGCTCCGGAAAAGAATCTCGCAAACATAAGAAAAGCCATGGAAGTCCAGAAACTGAAAGTCCAGATCACGGTTGAAGGTGAAGAAGACGAAACTTATGAGGGAGAGCTTAGTTTTCTGGATAATACCGTGGATGATCTTACCGGAACCGTTTCGCTGCGGGCCATCGTTTCCAATGAAGAACAGAAACTCTGGCCGGGTCAGTTCGTGCAGGTGCACCTCATTTTGAGAACGGAGGAGGACGCGCTTTTAGTGCCCTATGAGTCGGTCCAGATCGGGCAGCAGGGCTCTTATCTTTTTGTGGTGACGTCGCGTAAAAAGGCGGATCTAAGAATCGTCACGCCCGGCATGCGAGAGGGCGACCTCATAATAATAAAAAAAGGGGTTAAAGCCGGAGAGAGGGTCGTGACTGTCGGTCAGATGGGCCTCAGCCCAGGCGCGCCGGTCGTGGACGTTGGCAAGAAGGAAGAAAAACGCAGATGAGTTTTTCGGAAAGATTCATCAAAAAACCTATAATGACCACCCTTGTAACGGTGGCTGCGCTTATTTTCGGGGTCGCTGCGTATACCAGATTACCCATCAGCGATCTTCCGTCGGTTGATTATCCGGTTATGGCCATTACTGTGGCTTATCCGGGAGCGAGCCCCGCTACCATGGCTTCCACCGTTGCCTCGCCCCTGGAAAACGAATGTATGCAGATCCCGGGCCTTCAGACGGTTATTTCGAACAACACGGAAGGTCAGACCCAGATCATCCTCACCTTTGACCTGGGAAGAAATATAGACCTCGCGGCGCCTGACGTGCAGGCGGCCATCTCCAGGGCGACGAATAATCTCCCGAGTGATTTGCCTCAGCCGCCGGTATATTCAAAAGTAAACCCCACGGATAGTCCGATAATTTACCTGATGGTGACTTCAGACACCTTGACTTCCGGGGACCTGTACGATTACGGGAACAGGACTATCGGACAGAGGATCAGCATCATCGGGGGAGTTTCACAAGTGCAGGTCTGGGGGGCGAAAAGAGCTGTCAGGGTCCAGGTCGACCCGAATAAACTTGCCGCGTTCCAACTCGGCATTGACGAAGTGGCCAATGCGATCCAGACAGGAACTGTTACCATTCCGGCGGGAAGCCTGAACGGCCAGGCGAGGACTTTTTCCATAGAGCCCCAGGGCCAGCTTTTGAAAGCAGAAGATTATGGGGAATTGATAGTCGCTTACCGGAACGACGCCCCGATAAGACTAAAGGAGATAGCGAAATGCGTGGACAGCCTCGACAATGACGTCGTTAACGTCATGTACGGCCACGAGGGAAGCGAGATGAGAGGCGGCTCTGTTGTCGTCGCGGTTTTCAGGCAGGGCGGAGCGAATACAGTCGCCTTAAGTAAGGAGATCCGGGCCACCGTAGAAGGGCTCAGAAAAGAGATACCCGGTTCCGCGGAGCTTGATATTTTTTACGACAAGGCCGACCAGATAATCGAATCAGTAAAGGACGTAAAGAATACCATTTTTGTCGCTCTCGTGCTCGTGGTACTCGTAATATTTTTGTTTATCGGCCGCCTTTCAGACACTGTGATACCCAGTACGGTCCTGCCCGTTTCCATCATAAGCACCTTCGTTATTATGCTGGCGGCAGGTTTCAGTCTTGACAACCTCTCTCTCATGGGACTGACGCTTTCGGTGGGATTTCTGGTTGACGACGCTATTGTTGTCCTTGAGAATACCGTGCGTCACATTGAAGGAGGGCAAAGGCCGCTTCAGGCAGCCATAAAAAGCATGAAAGAGATCACCGGGACGGTCATTTCAACCAGCATCGCTCTTATAACGGTGTTCGTTCCTCTTGTTTTTATGGGCGGCGTCGTGGGCCGGAATTTCAGGGAATTTGCTCTGACCGTTACTTTTGCGATCATATGCTCAACGATAGCCGCGCTTACGCTGACGCCCATGATGTGCGCCCGGATGCTGAAGGAAAAGAAAGAGAAAAAGACAAAAACTGAAATTCTCACAGATAAATTTGTAAGTGCTATGGTCAGCCGGTACAAGGTTATCCTTAGGTGGGTCCTGGAACACAAGCATGTCGCGCTTATTGCATGGATAGCTTGTATAGTGGGGACAATATGGTTTTTTTCCCTTCTTCCCAAAACTTTTATGCCCGAAGGCGATTCAGGGGCGATTACCGGGCAGATGATGGCTCAGCAGGGAACTTCAACCGATCAGATAAGAAGATTTCAGGATGCGGTCAATAATATATTACAGACGGATCCCTCCGTGCAGAAGGTAATATCCGTAACAGGTCTCCAGCCTGGAGCCGACCAGAGTACGGGCCCCTTTTTCGCCGTTTTAAAACCGGCAGGAAAAAGACCCGCTATACAAAAAGTAGCCCAGAGACTGCGGAAAAGGATGGCCGATCTTCCTTTTGGGTTCGTTTTTTTAAAACCATTGCCCTCGCTTGAATTGAGCGCCGGAGGAGAAAGCACGGCCGCGGGCAGCCAATATTCTTATACCTTAAATGCGAGCGACCGGGACCTTCTGTATAAATACGCGATGGAATTTGAAAAGAAGGTAAGATCGATGCCGGGGTTCGTTGACGTCCAGAACAGCGTAAAACTGGATATGCCCCAGCTTGAGATAACAATACTGCGCGACCGAGCGTCCACTCTCGGCGTTACTGCCGACGACATAGAAAGGGCCCTGAGCCTTGCCTATTCAGGAGGAAAAGTCACTACTTATAATACCGATGTTGACCAGTACGACGTTATCGTCGAGCTTGATAAAGATTACAGCAGAATACCGGAAAACCTTGAACGCATTTACGTGCGCTCAAGCACTACCGGCAATCTTATCCCCCTGGGGTCGGTGGCAGAATGGAAAAAAGGCGTAGGGCCGCAGAACGTTCCTCACTATGACCAACTTAACTCCGCGACCATTTCTTTTAATCTTGTTTCGGGAGTGGCCCTCGGGGATGCCACAAAAGACCTGACAAACGCGGCAAACGAAACATTACCGCCGGAGATAAGCGGTAAGTTCCAGGGGCAGGCCCAAGAGTTTGAAGAGGCCGTCGGCGGTTTCAGTGTTCTTTTGTTTGTCGCGATCTTCATCATGTACGTGATCCTCGGAATTCTTTATGAAAGCTATATCCACCCATTTACGGTTCTTACGACTTTGCCGGTGGCCGCGTTCGGTGGGCTGGCCACGCTTCTTCTTTTCAGGTCCGAGATTTCGATCTACGCCTACATAGGCATCTTCATGCTTCTCGGGATAGTTTCCAAAAACGGTATTATGATGGTCGATTTCGCCAACCAGAACCTTGAGGAAAAGAATACCACAAGTTTTGATGCTATCTACGACGCGTGTATCACTCGTTTCAGGCCGATACTCATGACCGGCGCCTCGACAGTGATAGGAGCCATGCCCATAGCCTGCGGTTTCGGCGCCGACGGCGCTTCCAGGAGACCCTTGGGCCTTATCATCGTCGGAGGACTTTTATTCGCCCAGGTCATAACGCTGCTTGTCACCCCCGGCATCTTTCTTTACATGCAGGATTTTCAGGAAAAATTTCTCAACAGGTTCGAATTAACGCGTTCGGGCTCAGCCCGGAAAGAGGAGTAAAAGGCGAAGATGAAGTTTCCGAAAAGCGGCCGGGAACTGGAAGAAATGTTCAGGAACGCCGAAGTTCCCGAAATTTCTGAATTTGACGGGGAGTACTTCGTTGACATGCTGACCATACTTCCCAGCCTGAGAAGATTTTCTCACCGCAAGATCTTCTATACCGACAATAATAAAGTCCTGGGGCGCAATCAGCTTTTTTCCAAAAAGTCATGGGGGCGGTTTTTTCTTGAAGAAGGGGTATGTGAAGAACTGGATTCATTAAAGACGGTCCTGATCAACTATAACGTGCCGGAAAACTCATTCATCACGTACAGGATGCGGGATCATGTCAGGCGTATTAAGAAGAGCAATGTTTACATCGGCCGTTTTTATTGCCTGTTCATGAATAAACTTCTTTTTTTAGGATACTTTTCTTTAACCAGGCAATAGACGGGCATCCCATTCCGGGGATCTGGACGTAACAGATTCTCGATACCCGCACCGTGATACATTATACTGTACGCTATAAAAAGGAGGCCAGAAAATGAAATTAAGAGCAGTTGCTGTAATTTTTGCCATTTGTATGTTTGTAACGGATCTATCCTTTGCCTGCACTGATTTCCAAATAAAAGCAAATGATGGGACCGTGGTTGTCGGCCGTACGATGGAATTTGCGATAGATCTGAAGTCGGACGTAATAGCAGTTCCGAGAAATCAAAAATATGTAAGCGATGCCCCGGGAGGAAAAAAGGGCCTTAAGTGGGCGACCAAATACGGTTTTGTTGCCGCGAATGCTTTTGGGCAGGATAGCGCTGTAGACGGCCTGAACGAAGCGGGGCTTTCGGTGGGGTTTTTATGGCTTCCGGAAACGAAATATCAGGAAGTACCAAAGCGTGATACCAAAAAGGCCATTTCGATCCTGTATCTGGGCAATTGGATACTCGGCAATTTTGCAACAGTAGACGAAGTTAAAGAAAACATCGGGAAAGTCGTTGTCTGGGGCGAGGCGGTTCCCGAGCTCGGCATAGCGCCCCCACTCCATGTCGCCGTTCATGATGCCGGCGGCAAGAGTCTTGTTATTGAATTTATCGGCGGAGAACAGAAAATTCACGATAACCCCATCGGGGTACTTACCAATTCTCCGACGTTTGACTGGCACATCACCAACCTCAGAAATTATACCGGCCTTACATCTTTTAGATCTGAACCTGTTGAGATGGGCGGGATGTCTTTTAAGGATACGGGGAACGGAAGTGGCGTGTTTGGGATCCCCGGAGACTGGACGCCGCCTTCGCGTTTTGTGCGCGTTGCCACCTTTAAGCGTTTGGCCGATCCTACCAAAGATTCCGGCGAAGCTGTTGTCCTGACGCAGCATATTCTCAATACGGTCGATATACCGCTGGGGGATATAAAAGCGAAAAAGAAGGGCGTAGGCCTGGAAGAGGAAAGCACGCAATGGACCGTGATAAAGGACCTGAAAAACAAGGTGTTTTACTTCCGGACGTATGAGGATCTAAGTTTACGCGCGGTCAACCTGAAAAAACTCAACTTGAGACGCGGCGGGAAGATCACATCAACTCCCATGGAAAGCGGCAGCCGAGGGATAGTGGATATAACAGGCAAACTGTTAAGGTAGAGATATAGCAGGAATCCAATAACTCATTTCCGTGCTCAAACACTCCCCGGCCTAATTTCTTGACAAAAAAGGGTAAGATAATATAATGTCTTTAGCGGATTTATTATAAATAAAATTAATATTACAAGGAGGTCAAGTGAGGACACAACTTATGGAGCGAAGCGACATAAGTTGTAAGCCCGAGCTTGACCCCACACCCAGATAATTCTAGGTGTGGGGTTTAATTCGCACCTATGATTTACTCACACGGTGTGTTCGTAAATCATGTGCTCATTAAAGGAGGTTTTAAGTGGCTGTTTCAACTAAGGATATTCGTAACGTGGTGTTTTTATCCCATTCCGGAGACGGAAAGACTACTCTTGTTGAGAATCTTCTCTTTAAGGGCGGCGCGATCTCAAAAAAGGGGAGTGTCGACGACGGGACAACCGTTTCTGATTACAGCGACGATGAAAAGGAAAGAAAAAATTCCGTTAACTTGTCAGCCTCCTTTTATGAGAAGAATGGGGTGAAAGCGAATTTGCTGGATGCGCCCGGGTATCTGGATTATATCGGAGACGTTATAGCCGGCATAGGCGCGGCCGACGCGTTCATAATGCTGGTAGACGCTGTAGGTGGCGTGAAAGTCGGCACGACTAAATTCTGGAAGCTTGCCAAAGGGGCGAATCTGCCGGGCATGATCGTCATCAACAAGATGGATAAAGAGAACGCGGATTTTGCCAAGACTCTGGAAGATGTTCGCAACCGCCTTGGCAAGAACTGTGTCGCTCTTTGTTATCCCGCGGGCAAAGGCTCGGCCTTTTCGGGAATCGCGAATCTTTTGACCAAGGAAGGGATGGATAAACTTCAGGGTGAAGATAAGGATAAGGCTGACAAGATCTCAAATGAACTGACAGAAGGTGTTGCCGAGTCCGATGACGCGCTTCTGGAGAAGTATCTTGAAGAGGGCGCTCTTCCGGCGGAAGACCTCAACAAGGCATTCAGAGCAGGCGTTATTTCGGGAAAGATAATTCCCGTAATACCTGCTTCGGTCGAAAAGGACATAGGCGTTGCCGAGATCATGTCGATAATAAAGGATTACATGCCGTCGCCCGCTGACAGGCCTCCGCTGGAGGCTGAACCCGCTAAAGGAGAAGAAAAGATCAGCGTTGAACCGAACGCGGAAGGTGTGTTTTCTGCGCAGATCTTTAAGACTATTTCAGATCCTTTCGCGGGACAGATATCGATATTTCGCGTAATGTCGGGAAAGGCATCTTCAAACCAGTCGGTGAAGAACGCTTCAAAAGAGAGCCCTGAGAAGCTTGGCCAATTGTTCTTCATGAAGGGAAAAGATCAGGTTCAGACTGAATCGGCCGTGGCAGGAGATATCGCTGCCGTTGCCAAGCTGAAGGACACCGACACGAATGATACCCTTACCGATGATAAAAATCTTTTGAAGTTCAGCGCGATCAAATTTCCGGAACCTGCCGTCAGTTTTTCGATAAAACCGAAAAGCCGTGGTGACGAGGACAAGATATCAAGTGTTCTTGCTAAGCTCTCGGCGGAGGATCCCGCCTTTTCCACCACGCGTGACGCGCAAACTCATGAAATGATCGTATCCGGCATGGGAGATCTTCACCTGAAGACGATGATCGCCAGAATGAAAAGCCGTTATGGTGTGGATGTCGAGATAGGGACTCCCAAGATCGCCTACAAAGAGACGATCACGGCTAACGGCGATTCGCAGTACAGGCACAAAAAGCAATCAGGCGGAGCCGGTCAGTTTGCCGAAGTGTGGATGCGTATAGAGCCGATGCCAAGGGGCGAAGGGTTTCAGTTTGTCGATGAAGTAGTCGGTGGCGCTATTCCCAAGCAATTTGTCGGCAGCTGTGAGAAGGGTGTTATGAGCGCAATGAAAGAAGGCTTTTTGGCGGGATATCCCATTGTTGATGTTAAGGTAATAGTGTACGACGGGAAGACGCATCCGGTTGATTCAAAAGATATAGCCTTCCAGATCGCTGCCGCCCACGCTCTCAAAGAATCCTTCGAAAAAGCAAAGCCGGTTCTTCTGGAACCCATCATGACTGTTGAGCTAACCATACCGGAGGAAAGCATGGGGGATGTGACGGGCAGCTTAAGTTCACGCAGAGGAAGGGTCCTGGGTATGGATTCTGAAAGTGGGTTACAGATCGTAAGGGCGCAGATACCTCTTGAGGAGATGTATAAGTACGCCAACGAACTTAAATCTCTTACCGGTGGAAGGGCCACATATACGATGACGTTCTCGCATTACGAAGTCGTTCCGTCAAACGTCACGCAGAAGGTGGTCGAGCAAAGCCCGAAAGCTAAGAAAAAAGCAGAGGAGTAATATATGTCCGGGCATTCCAAATGGGCAAGTATCAAGCATAAGAAGGGGGCGGCGGACGCCAAGCGCGGAAAACTGTTCACCAAACTTATTCGCGAGATAACCGTGTCTGCCAGGGAAGGCGGAGGCAATCCGGACGCGAACCCCAGGCTGAGAATGGCGATCCAGAACGCGAAGGATTCCAACATGCCGGCCGATAATATCGAGCGCGGCATCAAAAAGGGTACCGGAGAGCTCGAAGGAGTTACTTTTGAAAGCGTGTCTTTTGAGGGATACGCGCCGGGCGGAGTGGCGGTGATAGTCGAGGGCCTGACCGATAACAAGAACCGCACGACAAGCGAAGTCCGGAGTATCTTTACCAAGCGCGGGGGGAACATGGCCGGAGCCGGGTCGGTAGCGTTCCAGTTTGACAAAAAAGGCGTCTTTATGGTCAAAAGGGAGGACGCGAGCGAGGATGAACTTTTGAACGTGGCGCTGGAGGCCGGCGCGGAGGACCTTACCTTTGATGAAGATTTTTTTCAGATAATCTGTGCGCCCCAGGATTTTGACAAGGTAAGATCCGGTCTTAAAGAGAAGGACGTGAAAGTGGAATCCGGGGAATTGAGTATGGTGCCTAAGAACGAGATCAAGGTCGAGGACATAGAAACGGCGCGAAAAGTGCTTACCCTGGTAGAAGATCTTGAAGATATTGACGATGTCCAGAATGTTTATACCAATTTTGACATCCCTGACGCGATGATTAACGAAATAGAAAAAGAGAACGGCTGATTACGTGAAAATTTTGGGCATAGATCCAGGACTCCAGCGAACCGGATATGGACTTATAGAATCTACGGGTCCTGAAAATCTGAAACTTGTCGAAGCCGGGGTTATCAAGACATCAGCAGGGGAAGGCATATCCGGGAGAGTTGTCGGAATATATAAAAACCTAACGGACATTATCGCCGAACACAAACCCGAGGTCCTGGTCCTTGAAAAGCTCTATTCCCATTATAAACACCCGACTACTTCAATACTTATGGGTCATGCCAGGGGCGTTATATGTCTGGCATGCGGCATGAACGACATCAGGCTTGTGAATTATGCCGCAACCCGTATAAAGAAAGCGGTCACCGGTAACGGAAGGGCCGCCAAGTATCAGGTCCAGCGAATGGTCAAGTCTCTCCTGGGGCTTAGTACTGCCCCAAAGCCTGCTGACGTCAGCGACGCGCTTGCCATGGCTATCAGTTATGTGTACATAGAGGGGGTAGAATGATCTCGAGAATATCCGGAACGATCGTTGAAAAAAAGGACGAAGGCCTGCTCATAAAAACCGGCAACATATGTTACGAGGTATTAGTCCCCAAAGCTGTCATGAACGCGATGGAAAAGAATGACGGGCTCGGGGAAAAGGTTGATCTTGTCACATATCATTATTATCAGATTGAACCCTCACGCGGCGTACCGGTGCTTATCGGCTTCCAGAACGATGTGGAAAAAGAGTTCTTCGAAAAATTTATTTCCGTTTCGGGCATCGGGCCGAAAGCCGCGTGTAAAGCCCTTGCGGAACCTTTTTCGGTGATAGCTGGGGCGATAGATAGCGGAGATATTTCTTTTTTGAAGGCCCTGCCGCGCATAGGCGAGAGAAAAGCGGCTGAGATCATAGCAAAATTAAAGGGAAAGGTAGGAAAATACGGTCTTATCCAGGACGAATTCATAACCGGAAAAGAAGAAAAAGAAGACATAAAGAACGAAACCCTGGAGGTGCTACTGCAGCTGCAGTACAAAAAGGGTGAAGCGGAGGAGATGATACGAAAAGCGCTCGGGAGGACGCCTGAGGTAAAGACGAGCGAGGAACTTTTAAACGAGATATATAGAGAGCGCAAGGAAGCATAGCAAGCGCCAGAGAAGGTGAGATATGAAAGAAAGAGAAAAATTTATCGATAAGGGCGAAGAGCTTGTGCGGGAGGGGGAGACCCAGGAAGATGTGATCGCGAATTTGTCCCTTCGGCCAAAGATGTTCAAAGATTTTGTCGGGCAGAAAAGCGTGATCGATTCACTCAACATAGCGCTGGAAGCGTCTAACAAAAGGAACGAGCCCCTGGAACACCTGCTTCTTTCAGGCCCTCCGGGACTGGGCAAGACCTCACTGGCGCACATAATCGCCAACGAAAAAGGGGCCAAGATAACCGCGACCAGCGGTCCGGCCATTGACCGGCCGGGCGATTTTATAGGGATACTTACAAACCTCGCCGAAGGCGATATCCTTTTTATTGACGAGATCCACCGGTTGTCCAAGTCCGTGGAGGAGTTCATCTATCCGGCAATGGAAAGCTGCCAGATAGATTTTTTGATCGATAAAGGCCCCTACGCCAAGACCATAAAATTCAACCTGAAGCGTTTTACTCTCGTCGGGGCAACGACCCGGTCGGGACTTTTGAGCGCGCCGCTGAGGGACAGGTTCGGACTTTCTTACCACTTTGAATTTTATCCCCCCGAAGACCTGACGTTGATAATTAAACGTTCGGCAAAACTTCTGGGGATCCCGATCAAGGAGGACGGAGCCGCGGAAATAGCACGCCGTTCAAGAGGAACGCCCCGCATAGCCAACCGCCTTCTGAGAAGGGTAAGGGACTGGGCGGAGGTAAAGTCAGACGGCAGGATAACGTTTGAAGCAACGACCAGCGCCCTGGGAAGCCACGGGATAGATGAAGCGGGCCTGGACAGGATCGATCGCAGGCTGCTTGATGTCATGTACAGTTCTTATAAAGGCGGGCCGGTAGGGATCGACGCGCTGGCATCTTCATTAAACGAAGAAACTGATACGATCGAAGATATCGTCGAACCTTATCTTTTGAAGATAGGTTTTCTGAGGAGAACGCCGCGGGGTCGCGAATTGACAGAAACCGCGCTTGAATATCTCGGGAAACAGACAGGGAGGCAAGGGGAGCTGTTCTCGTAATTCTTAGCTGTTATGCAGATCATAGGCAAGTCTTTTATAATTTTCGGGATTGTTTTCGTAGTTCTTGGATGTGTTTTTCTCTTAGCCGGGAAAGTTCCCTGGCTGGGAAGGTTACCGGGGGACATTCTCATCAAACGTGAAAACTTTACTTTTTATTTTCCCGTGACCACGTGTATTCTGGCTAGTATTATTTTATCCCTGGTATTTTATTTTATTTTCCGCAGATAAAAACATATGAAAAAAAGAATTATTTGGCCTGTTGCTATTCTTATCCTGGGGGGTGCGTTTCTATCTTTTTTCTTTTTTCCATGCGCTACGAGGCCGAAAAAAGAAGGTCCTTTTATCGTCCGTGTAAGGATAAGGCACAACGTGGATGAGCTGACGTTTGTATCGAGCGAAGGATGCAAGGTGCAGGACGGAGGCGTCGAAGAGATATTACCCGCAGGTCTCAAAATAAATCTTAATAAGGACACATTTGCTTCCGGTGGATTAAAAGTTTTCCCGCTGGACGACGGTTTTTTAAGCCTGAACGGAAGGACGTACAGGGGAGAGATAGACATCGTCAAAAAAGAATCAGGGTTCGACGTTATAAACAGGGTCGAACTGGAGGATTATCTCAAAGGGGTGCTCCCGCGCGAAATGAATCACTTGTGGCCTTCCTCGGCTTTAAGAGCGCAGGCGATCGCTTCGCGCAGTTTCGCGGTCCATGAAGCGTTGCGGCGGAAGGGCAAAGAATACGATCTGACCGCGGATTCGTTTTCGCAGGTTTATGGCGGAAAGACCAGCGAAAAATGGAGAACGACACGGGCCGTCGAAGCGACAAGAGGTAAAGTCCTTGAATACAAAGGCAAAATCTTCCCGGCGTATTTTCATTCCTGCTGCGGTGGACACACTGAAAACGCGGCCCGGTTATGGAACGAAGGCCTCGCTCCCCTTAAAGGCACCAGGTGTTCGTGGTGCCGGTGGTCGCCGCATTTCAGGTGGATGACGCGGATCTCCACGAAGGAGATATTAAAAAAACTCAAGGGTAAAGGCTATGACATAAAGCGGATAGACAGCATCAAGACAGGCAAACGCGACGCGTCCGGCCGCGTGGAATACGTAAGCCTGAAATCGGGAAATAGATGGCTCGAGATAAAAACGAATGATTTTTGTTCCGCGGTGGGCAGGAAATCGTTAAGAAGCTCTAAGTTCAGGATAAAAAAATATCCTTTCTTCTATCTTTTCAGCGGACACGGCTGGGGCCACGGTGTCGGCATGTGCCAGTGGGGAGCGTTCGGGCTTGCCCTGAGGTGGTGGAATTATAAAAAAATACTGGCGTATTATTATCCCGGAACAAAGATCGTAAACCTGGGTAAGGTATTAAAATGAAAGTAGCTGAATTTGATTACAAACTTCCTAAGGATCTGATCGCACAAGAGCCCTTAAAGGACAGGGAAGAAGCGCGTTTGATGGTTTTGGACCAAAATGCCGGAAGTATCGTTGAAGGAACTTTCCACGATATTGTAGATTACATAGGGTACAAGGATTGCCTGGTTTTGAACAATACGCGGGTGATCCCGGCCCGGCTTTACGGCACGAGAAAAACGGGCGCGAAAGTGGAAATATTTCTCCTCGATACGAACTCGGACATGCCCCGGGCGCTGGTAAAACCTTCAAAGAAGATCAAGGAGGATGAGGAAATAATACTGGAAAACGGAATACGGGTAACGGTCCTTGGGCCGGCCGATGTAGGCCGTTTCGTGCGCTTTAACGCTTCACTCGACGAGGTTTTAAAGGGAGGCCACGTGCCGCTCCCCCCGTATATTTCCCGCGAGGACGAGCCTTCGGATAAGGAGGATTACCAGACGGTTTTTGCTACCGAAGACGGCGCTACTGCTTCTCCTACGGCAGGGCTTCATTTTACGAAGGAACTTCTGAACGTCCTCGGTGCAAGTGGGGTAGCGATCGTTTACGTGACTTTGCACACCAGCTACGGGACCTTTGCGCCGGTTAAGTCTGAGAAGATAGAAGAACATAAGATGCACGCGGAATACTTTGAGATCGATGAATTGGCCGCGAACATCATTAACGGGGTCAAAAGCTCCGGGGGACGGATCTTTGCCGCGGGAACGACTTCGGCACGCGTCCTTGAAAGCGCGGCCGTGGAGCCAGGCAGGGTAACGGCTACAAGCGGGGATACGGATCTGTTTATCTACCCCGGATACCAGTTTAAGATGATGGATGGAATTATTACGAATTTTCATCTTCCGAAATCGACCCTTCTCATGCTTGTAAGCGCCTTTGCCGGCAAGGATCTTATTTTCGAAGCCTACAGGGAGGCGATCAAGAAGAAATTCAGGTTCTACTCATACGGAGACGCGATGTTGATCTTATAGGGTGAAATGATGAACGATGAAAAAAAGTATAAGACGATATTTGAACTTTCTCCCGAAGGCATTGCGGTTCTCGATATAAAAGGAAACGTCGTAGACGTAAATAAAAAGTTGTATGACTGGCTTGGATATAAGCGGGAAGAGGTCCTGGGAAAAAATATTGCGGAACAGCCATTCCTGGCCGATAAGGACCGGGCCCTGGTCAAGAAAAAATTCTCCCTCAGGATCGCGGGCGAGAAAGTACCTCCCTATGAGATCAATTTCGTTGCCAAGGAGGGACAGAATCTCGTCGGCCAGGTGATCGCGACAGCCATGCGAGATGAACATGAGGAAATTATCGGCGAACTGATAATCGTTTCCGATATTACCGAGCGCAAAAAGGTCGAAGAAGAAATAAGGGATTCGGAAGAAAAACTGAAAATGCTGTTTGATTATGCGCCGGACGGTTATTATCTAAGCGACGCAAAAGGCAACTTTATCGACGGAAATAAAGCTGCGGAGAAAATAATAGGCTACCGGAGAGGAGAGTTAATAGGTAAGAATTTTTTTAAAGAAAACCTTTTAGCCCCTAAGGATATTCCGAAGGCTATTGCTAATTTAGCAAAAAATGTGCTGGGAAAATCCACGGGGCCGGATGAATTTTCTTTAAAACGGAAAGACGGCAATTATATCTCGGTGGAAGTATCGACACATCCGGTGAAAATAAAAGGAAAATTGCATGTATTGGGCATAGCCCGGGACATAACCAGGCGGAAGATAGCCGAACTTGAACTCGAAGAACAGAGAGAAAAATTGGAGGAAAAGGTCCACGAGCTCCAGGAGGCCATGAAGCACATAAAGAGGCTGGAAGGGCTCGTACCGATATGCGCTAACTGCAAAAAAATAAGGCTGGAAGGAAAAAATCCCGAAGATCCAAAAGCGTGGACGAGCCTTGAAACGTATATTTCGGATAAAACCGACGCCAGTTTAACGCATGGCCTGTGTCCCGAGTGCACCGAAAAATTATACGGAAAATTTCTGAAAGGCAAAAAAGAATAGCTGATGGTGATGTAATGCCGGTCGAAAGGTGTTTTATTTGCGAAGGTAAAGCCGTAGATCTTAAGCTGGACAGGCAGTACGCGGTTTGCACTCTTTGCGGCCTCGTTTTTAAAAAAAACCTGGATAAAAAGGGATGTCGCGGAAATGATGTTTCTCCGAGATCGGCTCAAGAAGGGGTCAGGATCGAGCAGAAAAGAATGAACATTTACCGGTATTTTTTGAAGGAAATAAACAAGAGAAAACACAATAAAGGGAGGATCTTAGATGTGGGATGCGGCGTGGGCTCCTTCATAGGTCTTGTGAAGCAAGCAGGATATGAAGGATATGGTATTGAATTATCACCACAGTTGGCTTCTTACGCGGCAGAGCATGGATTGAATGTTTATAATTGTTCCCTGGAAGAACGAAAATTTCCAGATGATTATTTTGACGCTGTTACCTTGATCAACGTTTTAGATTTCGTCGCAGATCCATATTCTCTCCTGCTGGAAATAAAGAGAGTTCTTAAAAAGGACGGAGATATATATTTGAGAGTGCCTAACGCTAAGGTGCAGATATTTTTAAGAGCTATTTTCAGCAGATTTTTATCCGTGTTTGGAGTAAAAAAGATAGGCGAGTTTTTTAATTATGGATTTAGCTCCAAGAACGTCAGGAAACTGCTTGAAAGGGCCGGATTCAAAAATATAAAAATAGAAAACTCGTTGTTAGTTTACGGAGATGTTTATCGATATAAGATCCCTTTTATAGCATTGTTGAAAATCATGTATGACGGTCTAAGCAGGATAATTTACCGCATTTCGTTTCGTAGATTTTTGACCTCTACATCGATCGCCGTAAACGCGGTAAAGTGATCGAAGTTTAATCAATGAAAAAAAGAAGGTGACAATATGGCACGCAAAGAGAAAACGAAAGAAGAACTTGCCAAAGAAGTAAAAACTTTACGCTCAAAAATAACAGAACTTGAAACGGCGCAGTCCGTTTACAAGCAGGAAGCGCGGTCGGCAATTGTGTTCAAGACTATTATCGACAAGGCAAATTACGGCATCGTAATATCTGACATGGATGGGAATCTGGTCCACGTCAATGATGTTTTTGCGAAAATGCACGGTTACTCGCCCGAAGAAGTGGTCGGCGAGAATTTAAGTTCTTTCCATGATAAAGAGCAATTAAAAGATCTAACCAGACTGGACGATATGCTTAAACGAAAAGGAAGTTATGCCGGCGAAGAAGTCTGGCATAAGAAAAAGGACGGAACCCTTTTTCCGACAATGACGAGCGCGATGGTTATTAAGAATGAAAAAGGGAAACCTTTATTCGCGTCTTCAACCGTGATCGATACCACCGATAATAAGCTCGCGGAAGACGCGCTGAAAGAATCCGAAGAAAAGTGGCGTTCGCTGGCAAAGAACGCACCGGGCATAATAATGATATTAGACCGGGAAGGCAGGATCCAGTTTATCAATCACACGGTGAGGGGTCTTAAGATAAAGGACGTTATTGGTGAAAAACATGATAAATATGTCGAGCCCGAACATCGGAATACAGTGAATAAAGCCCTCGAAAAAGTGTTTTGGACCGGAAAAAGCGGATCTTATGAAATTGAGGGAACCGGCCCTAGTGGCACCAAAGCGTGGTATTCGACCTTGGTCGGACCAATCAAACAGAACGGTCAAGTTGTCGCAGTGACAGTATTTGTAACTGATATTACTGAACGCAGACGCGCGATAGAGCAAATTATACACTTAAATGAGACCTTTCTTGGTCTAGGGGCAGATCACGATAAAAATATAGAGATCCTTACCAGAACTTGCGGCGAGGTTTTGGGGGGAACCTGTGCGCTATACAACAGAATAAAGAAAGGCCTTCTTTGTTCGGTTGGCGAGTGGCATACTCCTCGGGGTTATGACCCCGTAGATAAGCCCAAAGGCCATATTTGCTACGATGTAATCAAGAAAAGCAAAAGAGGAGCTCCTTATGTCGTTAAGAATTTACAAAAAAGCTCTTATCGCAAATCTGATCCCAATGTTTCAAAATATGGCTTGGAAACTTACATTGGCTTTCCGGTATATTGTTCCGGCGAAAGCGTTGGAAGCCTCTGTGTAGTTTACCAAAAAGATACCGAGTTCAGCGAAGGCGATAAAAAGCTAATGGGAGTAATTGCGGAAGCGCTATCAAGGGAAGAAGACCGCTGGAAGGCGGAAAGCGAATTAAAAGAATCTGAAGAAAAGTTCAAGGCTATTTTTGACCATGCCGTTG
>JBAROI010000012.1:0-4837 GCA_049642015.1 Candidatus Omnitrophota bacterium
ACTTAGATGATGAGACTTACGGCATCTGGGACTTTGGTATATTTTATAAGGACGATAAGTCCATGTTTGAGAGTAACACCCTCGCCATTAGCCAGAGAGGAGAATACACTTTTAACCTCTGGCCGGATTCAGAAGTTCTGCCTAAAATTATACTCGCAGGTGAGATCGTGGAAGAAGTCGGCAGGACCAAGGTCCAGAACATGACCTTTGCGTTGGGAAACCCCAGAGAAAACCGGGCATCCATTGGCGGCCACGGGGACGTGACGCTGTCTTTTGAGAATATGACATTTGCGCCTTACGTAACAGGAAGATACATATACCTGCCGGGTGATGATCCCAATACTGAGGAGAACGAGGCGTTTGACCCCATGTTCTACGGTTCCAGCGACTGGGGTAAGTGGTATCTGGGCGACATAAATTCAAACAACCTCTTCAATTCCAACATGCAGGTGATAACACTGGAGGCGGGACTTTATCCCACGGAAACCACTTCGCTCAGGGCGCAGTACTTCTATACCACGCTTGATAGGGAAATAACGGCAAACGCGAGGAAACAGTGGTCCAACGAGATCAACATAATGTTCGACTGGTATCCGAACGACTGGTTCTGGTGCGGATTATTATGGGGGCACGCACATCCGCTTAAAGCGGCAAAAGAATATACCGGAGACAAGCAAAACACGACGGAAGTTGTTTTATACGCCGGAGTTGATTTTTAGAATATCTACCAAAGGAGGATAAAAAATGGATGATTTTCAAACACCCGAAGACCTTTTTAAGAAACAGGCGAAAAAAGAGGTCGACAAATTCAAAAAAGAGTACGGGAAATATGTTCCTGTTCTTATTGCAGTCGTTCTCATACTCTTTGCCTTAAAGGGCCTCATTTACTCCATCGGTCCGGATGAAGTAGGTGTTGTTCAGAGGTTCGGTAAGTACGTCAGGACGACCGAACCCGGCCTCCATGCAAAACTGCCTTTCGGCATCGAGAAGGTAACACCGGTCAAGGTAAAGAAGATATTCAAGGAGGAGTTCGGATTCAGAACTTTAAGAGCTGGCGTCATAAGCCAGTACGCTCAGCGTAAGTATCTTGAGGAGTCTCTCATGCTCACTGGGGACTTAAACATCCTGGACATTCGCTGGATAGTCCAGTTCAAGGTGAAAGATCCCGTCAAGCTCCTCTTTAAGACCAGAAGCCCCCAGGATAACGTCAAAGACATGTCGGAAGTCGTCATGCGCCGCCTCTGCGGGAATTATACCGTGGATGAAGTGCTTACCACAAAAAGGCAGGAGATAGCAGATAAGGCTCAAGAGGGGCTTCAGGAGCTTCTGGACAAGTACCAGACAGGCATCCAGGTGGTGACAGTTAAGCTTCTTGACGTTAACCCGCCGGATGAGGTAAAGCCGGCTTTCAACGAGGTAAACGAGGCAAAGCAGGAGCGCGAGAGGATGATCAATGAAGCCTGGGAGGCTTACAACAAGACGATACCAAGAGCGAAGGGTGAAGCGGAAAGAACCATACGCCAGGCTGAAGGATACCGTTTGGATAAGATAAACCGCGCGAAGGGTGAAGCTGAAAGATTTCTTGCTACCTGGGAAGAGTACAAGAACGCCCCGGATATAACCAGAAAGAGGCTTTATCTTGAGACAATGACTGAGGTAATGCCCAAAGCGAAGGAAAAGTTCATTATTGATTCTGAGCAACAGTCGATATTGCCTTTTTTAAATCTGAATAAAGAGGGAGGGGCCAGATAATGAAGAAGCTCTTAAGTATGTTTGTAGTTTTGGCAGTTGTCATAGTTCTGGCCTTTATTACGGGAACGATATACATTGTTTCCGAGATAAACCAGGTGGTCATCACCCAGTTCGGAAAGCCAGTGGGCGATCCCATAACAAAAGCGGGTCTTCACTTCAAAATGCCGTTTATTCAACTGGCCCACTATTTTGATAAGAGGCTTCTGCGTTGGGACGGCGATCCGAACCAGATTCCCACTAGAGACAAAAAATACATATGGGTCGATACGACCGCGCGATGGAAGATCGTAAATGCGTTAAAGTTCCTACAGTCAATGGGAAACGAGAGAGGGGCTTACGCTCGCTTGGATGATATCATAAATTCTGCAACGAGAGACGTGGTTACAAGCCATCTATTGGTTGAGACTATAAGAGACTCCAATCGTATTCTTGATACGGAAGTCGAGGAGGGAGCTGTTGCTCTTGCGGAAGAAGTGCTTGAAAAAATTGAGTTCGGACGCAAAATGCTGGAAAAAGAGATCCTTAATAGGTCAGAGGAGCTCGCGCCCCAGTACGGCATTGAAATAGTAGACGTCAGGATAAAGCGCATAAATTACGTTGAGGACGTCAGGAAAAAAGTGTATGACCGTATGATCGCTGAAAGAAAGCGTGCCGCTGAACAATATCGCTCCGAAGGCCGGGGTAAAAGCGCTGAAATTCAGGGCCAGATGGAGAAGGAGCTTAAAGTTATTACGTCCGAAGCATACAGGACTGCCCAGGGCATAAGAGGTAAGGCGGACGCGGAAGCAATTACCATTTACGCAGGCGCATATAACAAGGATCCGGAGTTCTATTCATTCCTAAAAACCCTTGAAACATATAGGGATACGATAGACGATAAATCCACAATAATCCTCACCACCGAGAGCGACTATTACAAGTACCTCAAGGAGCTCAAGCCCTCTAAGTAGAGCCCCTAAAGGTATCCACAAAATAGCCGAGGGTTACACCTCGGCTATTGTTTTAACACAAATGTTAGGGTAGACAAAATGTAGCTCCATTTCTTCGCTCCCCCCTCCATTTAGAGGTATACTATAAGTAGGCGCTAAAAATACATTTAAGTAGTATATTATCCGCCATATTGTCATTTTTTAATAGGTGATAATAATGGCGGAGGTGTATTTTTGCCCCCTTAGTTAATAAGTTTAAAAAGTCCTCGAAACACTTGGCGATAGAGGTAAGCAGGCGTGAGAAGGGTTTAGACGTGAGGACCCGATCAAAGAAGGAGACGTGAAGATGCGACCAGACGTGGGCATCAATAGGATAATACTCTGGGCGAAAAATGCATTTGCGTCTAACGAATGCAGTATGGGATCCCGTGTACGAAAAATCTCAAAAAAACGTATGCGGGATCTTTTTATTAAATACTGCTCGCTGCTTACCTCTATCGCTTTCTTCATAAACATTCTTTCTTATGACATTGTCCTTTCCAGCCCCTTTCGGCCAAAAGGTCCGGCTGGTGAAGGGCAAGCCTGGGCCGCTAAAGTTTCTCCGGGGTTTCCTCACGTCGGCTCCGGCAAGAAACTTGGCCCAGGCAGTCATAAGATACTTGATGTGAAAAAGTTCATGCTCCCGGAACATTTAGGCACCGTCAATGAAAAGTTCCCCGCCAGCCCTGCTCCTAAAAAACCCGGACAGATCGCAATACTTATCCAGGATGCGCACTGTAATTACGCCGCACAGAAAAAAATAGCCGAGATCATAGAATACTTCAGCGATCTATACGGAGTACGCGCCTTAAATCTCGAAGGAGGAAAAGGCAGGTACGATCTCTCGATATTTACGGATATACGCAACCGTAAATTAAGAAAAGAGGTTTCCGGTTACTTTGTAATGGAAGGGCTGGTATCCGGCGCCGAGTACTTCACCATAAACAACCCGGAAAGCGTTGATCTATGGGGCATTGAGGACGCGCCCCTTTATCTTGATAACCTCAAAATGTACAGAGACTCTCTCGGGTATAAAGACATTGCTGAAAATATCATAAGATCAATAAACCACGCCCTGAACAGTCTTAAGCTCCGTATCTACCCGAAAGAGCTTCTTGAATTTGATCTGGAGTACGCCAGGCATAAGGCAGGCAATATCGAGTTTAAAGAATACCTGAAGTACCTTCTTGATACGGCTTCGCGAAAGGGAATAGATATAAGCGACCTAGCAAATATAGGCCTTCTTAACCAGTCGCTCGAAAAAGAGGAGAAGATAAATTTCAAAAAAGCTGACGACGAAAAACAGATCCTGATAGGTCAACTTCAAAAAGCCCTCTCCAGAGGTGAAATAGAAGAGCTTATCATGAAAACGTTTGAGTTCGAAAAAGAGCGCCTTTCCAGAGCTGAATTCTACGAATATCTCATCTTGAAGGGGAAGGAGTTAAGGCTCCAACTGGAAAAATATCCGGAACTTAATAAGTACGTCGAATACGTCTCGATTTATCATGCCGCGGACAAAACGAAGACCGTCGAAGAAGTGAACGCTCTTGAAGAAAGAATAAAAACTTCCCTCTGCCAGAATAAAAAACAGGAAGAGCTTAGCAAGCTCTCCAAGGACCTGGCAATTCTGAAGAACTTGTTCAACGCTACGCTTACCTACGACGATTACAATTATTATAAAAAGAACGAGGTTGCTTTCCGCGTTCAAAACTATATCAGCTTTATAAAGAAAGAATCTCCGCGATACAAAATAGCCGCAAAATTGCCGGAAGATGCGCCGAAGCTTGATCTTTACCGTGGGGATATGGAGAAGTTTTACGAATTTTCGTTCAAAAGAGACGGGGCATTTATAGAGAACATGCGGTTTGCCGCGCCGGCCATAAAACGTCCGCCAAGAGGTATACAAATGGCAGCCATTATTACCGGCGGATTCCACACAGAAAATCTTTGTAAGTTATTTAAAGATAAGGGCATAGGGTGTATCTCGATCATGCCGAATTTCAAGGATGAAGAGGGATACGTAAGCCCGTATTTCAGCCTTCTTTCCGGAAAACCATCTCCCATGGAAGCAAAGATCCGGGACGCTTTGGGCTTCTCAATAGCCATTGCCAGTTTCG
>JBAROI010000021.1:0-4010 GCA_049642015.1 Candidatus Omnitrophota bacterium
CCGCTCCCGTTACGAGAGGCATCCCTGCCGAAAAGATATCCGTTAATTCCAGGAACATGTGGAAGTTTATCGGCGCCTGCCTGCTCGTTTTCATTGTGGTCTTTATGGTGTACGCGAACACCCTCCAGAACGATTTTATATGGGACGACGAGTATCTGATCCTTAACAACTCGCAGATAAAAAGCTTCACGCATCTTCCCAGCGTTTTCAAGACTTACGTCGGATATGGCAGCGAAAACATAAATAATTTTTACAGGCCTATACAGGAAATATCGAACATGATCGATTATTTTCTGTGGGGTAAATTTCCTATGGGGTTTCATCTCACGAACGTGACTCTGCACGCCCTTGTTTCGATGATGGTTTTCGTGTTTCTTTTTTATCTGACGGGAAGTGTGATGACCTCGTGTATCGCGGCCCTGTTCTATGGCGTGCACCCGGTACATTCGGAAGCTATCGCTTACATAGCAGGCCGGGCCGATTCCCTGTATTCATTTTTCATGCTCTTATCTCTCGTGTTTTTCGTCAGGTACGCGAACGAAGTTCGCTCGGGGTCGAGCATGCCGGGGAAATATATATTATCGATCGTCTTTTTTGTGTTATCGCTGCTGTCCAAAGAAATCATCATAACGATGCCGATTTTAATATTTCTTTACATGTTCTTTTTTCTTAAAGGAGGCGGCGAACTCAATAACGTCTATCGCAAGCTTAAGCTGACATGGGTGCCATACGCTGTCATTGTTGCCGTATACATATACTTGAGGTTGACCGTTCTGAGTTTCGCGGACATAGCGCCGCCGTCCGCTTTCGGGAAGATACCCCTGGCCTTACGTCTAATGACGTTTTTCAGGACTATAGTTGTTTACTTCAGGATGATGGTGCTTCCGGTGGACCTGCACATGGAACGCACAATAGCGATAACAAAAAACTTCTTTCACCCGGAAGCGCTATTAGCGCTGGGCATGATCGCGCTGGTGGCGTGGACAGCTTATAAAACATACAGGATCAACAGATTGATCTCGTTTGGGATCGCATGGTTTTTCGCCAATTTGCTGCCGGTGTCGAACCTCGTTCCCATTAACAGCTTTCTCGCTGAGCATTGGATCTACATGGCATCTGTAGGATTGTTTTTGATCCTCGGCATGGGTGCGACCTGGTGCTACAAAGCTGTTTTCTCGAAAGCGAAGATACTAAAAATAATGTTTTTTATCGCGCTAGCTGCGCTGATCGGCGTATATTCCAGACTCACCTTCATGCGCAACATGGACTGGAGAGATGAGATCTCCTTTTTTACAAGTACACTGAAATACCACCCCAGAAACGCCCGCCTTTATCTTAACCTGGGGAACACTTACTACGAAAAGGGGCAGATAGATAACGCCATCGAGCAGTATCGTAAATCCACAGAGATAAACAAGAATTACGCAGTCGCGTATGGGAATATAGGAAGCGCGTATCTGCACAAAAAGAACATAGATGAGGCTGAGAAATATCTAGTCAAAGCTATCAAGCTGAAACATAATTACCCCATAGCGCACTATACTCTCGGCATAGTCTATTTTCAAAAGAAGCAGTACAACGAATCCCTGAAAGAGCTCTCAATTGCCATAGAGCAATTGCCGCAACTATATCAGGCCTGGAACATGCTGGGCAGGGTGTATCTCAAGCTGGGGCAAAAAGATAAAGCACGAGAGGCCTTCCAAAGATCCTTAAAAATAATGCCCAGCCAGACCAAAATCCGCAATATCCTAAAAAAGCTCGAAATATAGGCATAAGTGGAGTAAAATATCTAAATTATGCCATTTTTTATGGTACATTTCCCATATTTTAACGCTTTTCATACCATTTTGGGTCAGTTAAAGCCATATTCAGGTATATATTGAACCAGGTTCATCAAAGGGAACCCGGTCCAATGTATGAAACACCCTTAATCTTCGAAAAGGGTATAGGTGCAACCTAAAGCTTCCAAACGGTACAAGTTTTATGCTCTGTTAGGTATTATTTTTTTAAAAGTTAGAATTGACTTTTGGTATAATGTAGTGTAAAGTTATTCTTTATGATAATGATACGAAAGTTAGATAGTCTAACAAAAATTTGAAAACTAAATTTTTAAAAATCAGGTGAAAACATGAAGAGAAAAAAAGCAAAAGGAACAGCGCCACTTTTCAGGATCTATCCGGCTTCTGAAAAAGAGCAGACCGCTCTTAATATTTTTGAGCTGCTCAAGAAAGACAAAAGTTTTTCCTTGAAGAAAATCAAGAGCGGGAAAGGCGTTGACGAGAGCTTAGCCGCGGAATATATCAACGCATGGGTAAAAAATGATCTGCTTAAGATCTCAGGAACCGGCAAAGAGGGGCTTGTCAGGTTTAATGTTGACAATAAGAAGGTCCTGGGGATCGGCTTCGGCTATGACGAGTGCATCATCTCAGTTATGGACCTTGCCGGCAAAGTCCTCTCCAAAGAAAGCGTGGGCATCAGCTCTTTCAGGAAATGGAGAGGTAAGAACAAAGAAGTCGAGAACCTTATCGAAGAGATCAAAAAAGGCACAAAGACGCAAGGTGGAGAATTCCTGTGCGCGGGGATCGCCGTCCCGGAGGAAATGAACGCCATTAATCCCAGAAGCGCAGAAATTTTAGCAAAAGGGATGAAAAAGCTTTTGGGGTGTAGAATCCTCGTCGCAAGAGAAGCGACGGCGGCAGCATATGGGGAAGGGGATTTTGTAAAAACACCTTCTGACGCTTTTATCTATTTGCACAGAGATATCGGTATAGGCGCGGTAATGAAAAAAGAAATGATATTCGAAGCAAGCGAGGGCGGACCTAAAATGGACAGCAGTTATTTGCGGCCGTGGAACCAGTTCAGCCTTACTGATACCGCGAAGCACCTGATCGATAAAGGTATTGGAACCGACATCGTAACAATGGTCAAAGGAGACGTTGATAAGATCACTCTTGAAGTTGTTTTGAAGTCAGCAGAGGCGAATGACGAGCTCGCAGAGGATCTGGTTAAAAGGTCAAGCCTGGCGCTTGGCGTAAGAGCCGCGTATCTTGTGAACATGTTTAACGTAGATACGATTATTCTGGGTGGGGGAACGGAAATAAAAGAAGGACGGTTTATCGACAACGTCAAGGAAAGCGCGAAAAAGTTTGTTCTAGGGAGCAAAAAAAATAAATTGAAAATCACCCCGGGCGTCCTGGGTGAGCAAGCGTCTTCTACCGGCGCTGCTTTGCTGTGCCGGAGAGAATTATTTATTATGGAGGTGTAGCATGAATAAAGACGACCGCACGGGAAAAAAATGTGAAATATGCGGAAAACCTTTCATCCCCAACAAATACAGGCCGAATCAGCAAATATGTTCGAGCTTGGAATGCCAATATCAGCGACAGCTTGATAACATGCGCAAGTGGAGAAAGGAAAATCCCAATTATTTCAAGTATAAGGAATCCCAGGACAGGTCCTGGAAACAAACTTGCCGGGAAAGATCTCTCGAATGGCGGAAAAAGCACAAAGAATATCTGCAGCTTTACAGGGAAGCCAACAAACAAAGGCACCGGGAATACATGAGAGATTACATGAGAAAATACCGCGCAAGAAAAAAGAAGAAACAAAAAGAAGGCAAACAAGCTGCTGCGGAAGTTTAACATAGAGTGCTGGGGGAAATATCTTGTTTAACAAGAGAATAAAATCCATTCAGAGTTTGCTGACGTTATTCGTCATCATCTGTTTTCTATTGAACGGAGTTCCTGTCTCTGCGCAAGAAAGAGCGAGCGAAACAACAAGCCAGAAGAAGGAAACTAAATACGTATATGATAAAGAGACAGGCGGGTGGCTGACCAAAGAAGAAGTCGCAGCCAAGCGGACAGCAGAGAAGGAGGCGCGTAAGAAACAGCGCGAAGCCGAGCGAGTTGCCAGAGAGAGGGCAAGTCAGGATGCAGCAGCAAAACGCCAAACCGAACAGCAGGCCCGCAAGCAACAACTAGCTCGGGAGCAAGCCGCCAGAGAGAAGGCCC
>JBAROI010000022.1:0-2405 GCA_049642015.1 Candidatus Omnitrophota bacterium
AGTGCCCAGATATTATGGAACATCACCAGGAAAATCCCGAAAACAAGCGCCATCACCCCGCCAATATAAACCAGGGCCGAGTTTTCAAAAAAATCCTCCATAACCTTCTGGTAGTTTTTCAGATTTAACAGAACGCCTGCCGTGATAATAACAAAAAGCAGGCCTAAAAACCTTGCAAGAAGAATCGATATCCCCATACCACCCTCCTTTCAGCGGGCTCTCCTACTCTTTCGAATAACAATTATCAACCAAATAGCCGTAAAAAAACAAGCAACACCAGAAAAAAGCATGATCGCAGTAAATACCGGATTTCTTTCATATTTACCAGTGATATCCCTAAATTCTATCCCGCTCCTTGCCAATGAGGTAGGGCTGTCTATTCCTAATTTGTTTATAATATGAGATCTCGCGGTAGAATTTATCAGAATTATCACACCGGCAGAAAAATCGACGGGCTTATTTTCTGTCTCCTTAAAAGAGCCGGTAACATCATGATCATAAAATACGCAATATTTTTCAGGATCAGTCCCGGTAGGAGCAACATAATACTTGCTTAATGTATAACTTCCCCCTACTTCATTTGAGATGACGTAAACTGGTTCCTCGTTAATCGGAAAACCTATTTTTATACGCCTGCCATAAAACGACCGCCTAAGCAGATCATATAATTGATCAGCGCTTTCAGCATTTATTATTGGTTTTTCCCAGGTACCTTTATGTATGAAGCTTAATAATAAGGTTACGGCTAAAATAAATGTAAAAACCGAAAAGAAAATGACAGGCTTACGCATATTAGGTTTTGAAACTTTTTCTGTGTTCATAGTATTTATTGTAACCTCACTCCCCCCGTTTTGCAAAACTTTTATAAAAATAGGATTATTTGAACCGGGTTCATCGAACGAAGTTCTGGAACCCGGTTCACAAGATAACATAGAGGGGTACACTTTTAATCTTAAAAATAGGTACACTTTGGTGGGTAAAATCGCAAACGGTAGAAGATCTTATTTGAAGGCCAATTGCCCGCAGGCAGCCTTTATGTCCGCCCCTTTTATCTTCCTTGTTGTAACTGTCACTCCTCTTGATCTTAGCTTATTTTTAAAGGCAATTATACCCTGTTCTTTTGTCCCGACAATGCCTGGACTCACAGCAGGATTACAGGTTAAAAGGTTGACCTTTGCCTTGATCTCTTTTGCTATCCCGGCAAGTTCTTCGGCATCCTTAAGGGAATCGTTCTGACCTTTTATGAGCGTGTATTCCAGGGTTATTACCCTGCCCGTTGACCGGTAATAATCCTTGAGGGCCCAAGTAAGCTTTTCGAGCGGATACCTGCGGTTCACCGGAACAAGTTCATTCCTCAGCTTGTTATTTCCGGCGTGCAAAGAAACCGAAAGCTCGACCTGAAGTCCTGTATCCTTTAGCTTATTGATCCCCGGAATAATGCCGCATGTCGATACGGTGATCTTGCGGGCGCCTATATTCAGCCCTTTGGGATGGTTAAGTATCGTTATGGCTTCCAGGAGGTTGTCGTAATTATCGAGAGGCTCTCCTATTCCCATAAAAACAACGTTGGTTATCCTCGAACTGCATATTTTCTGGACCGCGCACACCTGGTTCACTATTTCGGAAAACTTTAGGTCTCTTACAAGACCTCTGGTTCCGCTCGCGCAAAAAGGACACTTGAACCTGCATCCCACTTGCGTCGATAAACATAATGTTCTGCGTTTGGCCTCTTTTATGAAAACCGTCTCGACATGATTGCCGTCAACGAGCTTCCAGAGGAATTTCTCGGTTCCGTCTTTTGATATAAGGCGCTCGGCGCAGGCAAGTTCATTTATACTATAAGTCTTATCCAGTTTTTCAATAAGCTTTCGGGGCAAATTGGTCATCTCTGGAAACTTGCGCACGTCTTCATGCCAGATCCAGCCAAACACCTGGCTTGCGCGGTACTCCGGCTCACCCATTTTGGTTAT
Organism: Candidatus Omnitrophota bacterium; assembly: GCA_049642015.1. GTDB lineage: Bacteria > Omnitrophota > Gorgyraeia > Tantalellales > Tantalellaceae > JBAROI01. The sequence continues at coordinate 1,971 of JBAROI010000022.1, forward strand.
CGCATCCCGCAGCTGGTCAAAAGTAAAGTCGCATATATCCCTTTTCATGGTTACATTGTAAACACAATCCCCCCATTTTGCAAACTTTTCAGCGTTCAGTGACAGCGTTCAGCGTACAGGGATAAGGGGTAAGGGGTAAGGGGTAAGGGGTAAGGGGTAAGGGAATTAAAAATATGTCATCCCGGAATTCGCCGTAAAATCTCGAGCGAAACGAGAGGAAGGCGAATATCCGGGATCACGTAAAAATCAGATGTCAAATTCATTTCTCGCCGATTTTACGATAGATTAACACAACAGCAACAACAGCACTAAAAAGTATAAGATTCACGATATTAAACGCCCGCCAAACAGGATCGGGAGAACGAAAAGCCTCCGGGGCCATCAACAAAAAACATATCCATACTCCCAATACCCAGTATATACTGATATCCTTGG
>JBAROI010000023.1:0-2185 GCA_049642015.1 Candidatus Omnitrophota bacterium
CGAGATACTTTATTCTCAGATTCTCCGCTTGCTGCGGGTCCTTACACTCCAGAAGAGCTGCCGTAAGTTCCCTTTCTATTGAGCCGATCCTCTCTAAAACATCCATCCGTCGTCCTTGCGTTTTACGGCTTTTTCTTCAGATCCTCTATTTTTTGGTTCTCGCCGAAAACCACGAGAATGTCGCCTTTCGTGATAATGTCGTCGGCCTGGGGGTTAATGTCTATTTTTTCTTCCTCGACCATCTTGCCTTCTCTGGGAACTTTGATTTTTCTTTTTATCGCGATCACGTTTACGCCGTATTCCACCCTTACTTTGAGCTCGCGCAGACTTTTCCCGATAAATTCATCAGGCGGCTTGATCTCAATAATGCTGGAAATGTCCGACACGTCTATGTGTTCCACAACCTTGTCCGACGGGGATAATAAAGTGTTGGCTACCCTCACTCCCATTTCTCTTTCCGGTAAAATTACCCTGGTCGCACCTATTTTTTCAAGTGCTTTTTTATGTGCCTCGTTTACAGCCTTGCACACTATGGTCGGAATCCCGAGATCCTTCAAAAGAAGCGTTACCAGAACGCTGGATTCCACATCAGTCCCAATGGCGCAAACGGCGACCTCGATATCCTCGAGTCCCGCTGACTTCATAGCTTTCTCGTCGATAGCATCCAGACAAACCGATTTTGTAACGCCGTCCATAATGTCTTGGACAAGTTCCTCGTTTTTATCAATGGCTATGACCTGCTGTCCTTTTTCTCCCAGGGTCTTTGCCACACTTGAACCGAAACGTCCTAGCCCAATAACCGCAAAACGTCTCATATTGAACCTCCTATTATCCGACCATTACCCCTTCTTCGGGAAAGCTATAGACTTCCTTCTTCCCCCGGAAAGCTACCGCAAGCGCCAAGGTCAAGGGGCCTACCCTTCCTGCAAACATTGTGGCGATTATGCAAAACTTTCCCATGCTGTTTAGTCCTCCGGTTATCCCGGTAGAAAGACCGACCGTTCCAAAAGCGGAAACAACTTCAAACAAAACCTTGATAAGCGAAGTATTTCCGTACTGCTGCACCTGAAAATATGAAACCAGTATCGTAAAAACAAATATCCACGAAAGCGCCAGAAAAAATATTACCAGGGACTCCCTCACCACTTGCCGCGGGATGGCCCTGTTGAAGAACTCGACCTTTTTCCTGTTGTGAAACATGTCCCACACGCCCGCTGCCAGGATGCCGAAAGTGCACGTTTTTATCCCGCCGCCCGTCGATCCGGGAGAAGCCCCAACAAACATCAGAAATACCAAAACCAGCAAAGAGGGCGCCGTCAGCTTTCCTATGTTAAGCGTGTTAAACCCGGCCGTCCTCGCCGTGACCGACTGGAATGCTCCTCCGAACAGGCGCTCGGACCACGTCATCCCGCTCATGATGTTGTTCTTTTCAAAAAAGATAAGCGCGGCCGCTCCGAACACTATCAAGCAAGCCGACACGGTAATGGCCAGCCTCGCCTGCAGGCTCAGTCTCCTTTCTGCGCCTTTTCTGTAAAAGAGCCCTATAATATCCATTATAACGATAAATCCGATACCGCCAACAATTATCAGCGAAATCATTATCGCGTTGATGTACGGATCTTTCATGTAGTCCGTAAAGCTCGTCTGAAAAAGAGCAAACCCCGCGTTACAAAATGCCGACACGGAATGGAAGATCGATCTCTGTATTATGTCGACCGTGTTCCAGCTGGTCACGGCGCGCCATCGTAAAAACAGAAAAACGGCGCCCAGCGCCTCTGCCGCCAGGGCAATTCCCAAGATGTACAATATCAGTTTTCTGAGTCCGACAACACCGTGCTTATCCAGTGTGTTGCGCGCAACGTCTTTATCCCTGAAACCCAGCTTCCTGCCCAGCATTACCGCGAAAAGCGTTGAAAAGGTCATGATGCCGAGCCCACCCATTTGAAAAAGCAGGAATATCACCCATCGCCCGTAAGCAGAAAAAAAGGTTCCTGTATCTTTTACCACGAGCCCCGTAACGCAAGTGGCGCTGGTGGCGGTGAAAAGGCGGTCAACGAACGACAACTTCACGTCTCCCTGCGTGGCAATTGGAAGAGATAAGGCGATCGTCCCAAGACATATAACGCAAAGGAAGCTGAAGATCACCATCTGTGAAGGTGTAAGCCTTTTAAACATAAACTATGTT
>JBAROI010000035.1:0-18147 GCA_049642015.1 Candidatus Omnitrophota bacterium
TCACTTCCGCGTTTGATCGCTTCGAGCGCTTTTTCCAGCGCCTGCTTATGTCTTAAATTCGTTACCACGGCCCCTTCGGGCACTCCGGCTTTTCCTCCGAAGATCCTTTCGGCGATCGTGTTTTCCAGGTCTTCCAGGCCGGTCCCTTTCAGGGCGGAGACCTCTAAGGCCTTCCCTCCGCCGAACCTGTTTTTAACCTGGCCCGTCTTGATCGTCCTGGGCAGGTCTATTTTGTTAGCTACAATAATAACATTTTTACCCTTCACCGTGTTATAAATTTCTTCGTCTTTCTCTGATAACGACTGACTTGAATCTATCATGAAGATAACGATGTCCGCTTCTTCCAGTTTCCTTCTTGACCTTTTGATGCCTTCTATTTCAACGCGGTCGCGAGTCTCGATTATCCCGGCGGTGTCGGATATTTTTACGTTTACGCCGGAAATATTTATCGACTCCTCGATGATGTCCCTGGTCGTTCCTGCTACCGGCGTTACTATGACCCTGTCGTGGCGGAGCAGCGCGTTCATGAGGCTCGATTTTCCGACATTCGGCTTGCCGCATATTACGACACTGGCGCCTTCCCGCAGGACCATCCCTTTCTGGGCGGTTTCCAGGACCTCTTCGACGGACCTGCGCAGGCCCTTTACGTCACCGGCGAGCTTCCTGAAGGCGGCGAACTCGACGTCCTCTTCCGTAAAATCTATGCCAAGCTCTATTTCTGAGAGTATATCAAGGGCGGAAGCGCGGAGGTCGCGGATCCGGCCGGAAAACTCCCCGAGAAGCTGCTGGGCGGCTAACCTGCACGAAATTTCCGTCTTAGACCTTATTATGTCCAGGACTGCCTCGGCCTGCGAAAGGTCTATCCTCCCGCTCAGAAACGCCCTTTTCGTGAATTCGCCCGGCTCCGCAAGCCTCGCCCCTTCTTTAAGGCAAAGCTCCAGGACCTTCTTAAGAGGGATACCTCCTCCGTGACAGTTTATCTCGACGATGTCTTCTTTTGTATAAGTCCCGGGAGCGCGCATCACGGTGACAAGAACCTCATCGGCTATCTCGCCGTTTTCAGGCGATTTTATATATCCGTGTTGAACGCTATGACTCCGGGCGAACGAAAGATCCCCGCCGTTCGAAGAAAATATCCTCCCGACAACGGCAAGAGCTTCTTTCCCGCTCAGACGCACTATGCCTATGCCCCCTTCTCCCGGGGGAGTCGACACTGCAACTATCGTATCACTGTTCACGTTCATAACATCTGTCATCCCCGCGCAAGCGGTGTCATCCCGGGCGAGCGAAGCGAGACCCGGGATCCATTATAGATCAACTTTCTGACCTCGCCGACTACGTAAAACGAGCCCGTGACGAGGATCATGTCGTTCTTTCCCGCTTTAGCCAACGCCGCGCCGAGAGCTTCTTTTACGCTATACGTAACCCTCGCCGGAGTTCCTTTGATGTAACCCCGCACAACAAGCGGATCAGCGGCGCGTTCGACCACTGCCTTCGTGATCACAATTTCATCCGCCAGGGGCGCAAGCTGGCGGCACACACCTTTTATGTCCTTATCTTTAGAAATCCCCAGAACGAGAATAAGTTTGCCATATTTAAAAATTTTTTCAACAGATATCTTAAGACGTAAAGCGCTTTCTTCGTTCTGGGCCCCGTCTATCACCATAAGCGGCTTTTGCGATAAGATCTCCAGCCTCCCGGGGAGAAAGGCGTTTTCAATTCCTTTTTTTACCGCCGCTTCTTCCACGCTTTCGCTTCCGGCAAAAAGCTCTTCGCAGATACCGATCGCCGCGGCGCAATTGTCGGGCTGAAAATGGCCGGGCATGTTTATCCGGCAATCTTTGTAATTACCCTTCTTTCCCCGGACATCGAACCGGCTGCCGGTCTTACCAAGGCGGATATTTCTGCAAGTTATATCTTCCCCCACGAGCGTCAGAGATGCTTCTTCCTCCCGGCACTTTTTCTTTATAACGTTAAGCGCCGTGTCGCGCTGGGGAGAGATCACGCAGTGTGATCTTTTTTTGATGATTCCCGCTTTTTCGCGCGCTATTTTTTCTATCGAGTCCCCGAGCACGTGCGTGTGGTCATAACTGATGGGGCTTATTCCGCAGACTTCGGCGTCTATGATATTAGTCGCGTCAAGCCGGCCTCCCATCCCTGTTTCAAAAACGGCGTAATCGACTTTTCTTAAATTGAAGTATAAAATAGCCGCGAGCGTCAGGACCTCAAAGTAAGTGAACTCGCTGGCGTCACGAGGCCCGAGATATTTCCTCAAACGGTTTACCACATCCGTAAAATCTTCTCTACTGATAATTTCATTGTCGATCGCAATGCGCTCCCGCACCGTTACCAGGTGCGGCGAAGTAAAAAGGCCCACGCGATAGCCAGCTGCTTTAAGAACGGAGGAGACGAACACGCACACCGACCCTTTTCCTTTTGTTCCGGCGACATGGACCGAACGGTAAGCACAATGCGGACCGCCCATTTTTTCAAGTAACGTCTTGAGTTTCCCCAGATCAAAGTCCGACACCGTACCGGAGAAACCGGACTTTTCATAATTGATCAAAGAGTCGAGATATTTAAGGGTATCTTCGTAGACTTGCATTGATGATCAGTGCCTGAAGTGCCTTACTCCCGTAAACACCATGGGCATACCGAGAAGGTTGCACGTCGCAATAACTTCGTCGTCTTTTATCGACCCGCCCGGCTGGATAATGGCAGCAATGCCCGCTTTATGGGCCTGCTCTATGGAATCCGGCTTCGGGAAGAACGCGTCGCTGGCAAGGATAGCGCCTTTCGTCCTGTCCGCAGCTTTACGCGCTGCAGTGATCACTGAATCCACACGTGACATCTGCCCTGCGCCTACGCCGACCGTCTTGGTGCCCTGGCAAAGGAGTATCGCGTTGCTTTTAATAAACTTGACTACTTTCCATCCGAAGAGCAAAGAATCGATGAGGTCTTCTGAAGGTTTTTTATCTGTTACAACTTTAAGATCTTTGCGGGATATTTCATTCACGTCAGTGTCCTGTACCAGGAATCCGCCCGGAACTTTTTTAAAATCCTTCTGTCCCGACGGAGATCGATCTAAAAAGGAACTTTTCAGGATCCTGAGGTTCTTTTTATCTTTAAAGACCTCCAGCGCTTTAGCATCATAATCCGGGGCTATAATGCATTCCACGAAGACCGCTTCGTCGAGTATGGTCTTCGCCAGCTTGCCGTCTACGGGACCGTTAAACCCCATGATGCTGCCGAAAGAGCTCATGCGGTCGCAGTCAAGCGCGTCGAGGAACGCTTGCTCGAGAGTTTTCGCGGAGGCGGCGCCGCACGGGTTATTGTGCTTTACTATACTGACCGTCGGGGAAGTAAAACTTTTCACCATTTCGGAAGCAACGCTGAGGTCCAGCATATTGTTGAACGAAAGTTGTTTTCCCTGGAACTGCTCGGCGTCTATTATGCTGTCGTCCGGGTCGGCGGCATCCCTGTAAAGCGCGCCGCGCTGGTGCGGGTTTTCGCCGTAACGCAGCTCGTGCACTTTCTTAAGGCTGATGCTAATTGAAGATGGGAGCTCGTCCCCGGCGCCGGTTTTGGACGCTCCCGATAAATATTCCGCGATGCGGCCATCGTAATACGAGGTCTTTTCAAAAACTGCCACGGACAGCTTCTTGCACGTTTCTTTCGAAAGCGAACCTTTTTTATTTTTAAGCTCGGCAAGGACCTCGTCATACTGGGAAGGAGAGCTGACAACGGCAACGGACTTGAAATTCTTAGCGGCGCTCCGGAGCATCGAAGGCCCGCCGATGTCGATATTTTCCACGGCCTCTTCGAGCGTGACGCCTTTGCGGGAGGTGGCTTTTTCAAAAGCGTAAAGGTTTACCACCACCATGTCTATAAGCTCGATGCCGTGTTCTTCTGCCTGGCGCATATGCTCCGCGTTATCCCGCAGGGCCAAAAGGCCCGCGTGTATCTTGGGGTGAAGCGTCTTGACCCGGCCGTCCATCATCTCCGGAAAGCCGGTATAGGAAGATACTTCCGTAACGGGGATCCCCAGCGAGCTTATTACCTTGGCGGTTCCTCCGGTGGATAATATCTCGACACCGAGCCCGTTAAGCCCTTTTACAAATTCATCTAATCCAGTTTTATCCGTAACACTTACAAGCGCCCTTTTTATCTTCACTATCCTCCTAATCCACCATTAGCACCTTGATCTTCAGCCTGGTTATCTCGATCTCCTTATCCAGTTTTTCCATTTCCGACAATACCCCGGCTTTCTTCTCTAACAGCGAAGAAAGCCTCTTGTTCCAGGTCTGCATCTCTTCCCGCGTAAGCGCCAGCTTATCCTTTCTCTTGATAAGGGCACTGATCTCCTTGATGTCGCTCACCGTGGCGCGTAATTCTGTCTTTTTTAACGCGTACCGGCGTTTCATCTCAAGAAGGTCCTGCCTCAGGCGCCGTCTCTCCGGCTGGATCTGCCTTTTCGTCTCGCCGATGGAGACAATATACTCCTCCTTCAGCTGCACGTTCTTCTCTTTCAGGCCGCTTATCTGTCCTTCGATCTGCAGCTTTTCATGGAGAAAAGCGTTTTTCTGATCGTTCAATTTCGCCTGGAGTGAATTCCGCTTATCAAGGTAATCCTCAAAAGAAGGATCGTAAGCCAGGATCCTCTTCTCTTTTTCCGCGCTGCTGTCCACACATCCCTGCTGCGTGAAAACCAGGGCAGGAATAAGCAGAAAGACAAGCAATTTCAGATACCGGTTTGACATTTAACGCTCCCTCCAGTACGGCAGTGCGACTATTTTTTTAATACGTCTTTAAGTTCGCTCAAGCCCGCTATTACAGCGATAACTCCGCCAAATATAAGCATTACCGGTATGCAGCCCCTCAAAAGGAACAAGAACTCATACCACCACGCGATCAAAAGGATCAGGCCAAGGATCGCCACAACCGCACCGATCAATAAACTTAAAACTTTTCCCATCTCTTTTCTACCTCCCTTTTCGTCTTTCGGAAAAAACCGAGTATAACACAGAAATTTTTCAAGTTCAATGCAGAAAGACCGAAGCAACGGTCAAATAAATAAAAACACCGATAATATCATTGAACGTGGTAATGAACGGCCCCGACGCGATGGCCGGATCTATCCGCAGTTTTTTAAAAACCATGGGGGTGACGACCCCGACGAAGTTCGACCATACCACGACAAGAAAAATGGACATCCCCACGATGATCCCGACCGCGGGGTTCTTCTTCCAGGCGATCGCCAGGGCGATCAACACCACGCCGCAGACGACACCGAGACTCACCGCGATCTTTAACTGTCTCCATACCTCTTCCCCGAGGCGCGTGAAATCCATATGCCCCAGAGCGATCCCCCTTACCACAACAGTGGAAGCCTGGACGCCGCTATTTCCGCCTGTTGCCGTAATAACCGGGATGAATGAAACAAGCGCGATAGTTTCCAGTAAAGTGACTTCATAGAGCTGTATAACAAGCCCCGTAACGATGCTTCCAAGCATGCACGTAATGAGCCAGGGAAGCCTGTTCTGTGCGGCGTTTAACGTGGTTTCCGTACCGTACTCCTCTTCGATGGTACCGGTCATCTTGCTGATGTCTTCGGCGTGCTCTTCGTCCAAAACGTCGATGATATCGTCAACGGTTATGCGTCCGACCAGCTCTCCCTTCTTATCCACTACCGGAAGAGACGAAAGGTCGTACTTTTTCATGATAAGCGCGGCTTCTTCCTGGTCGGCACTGGCGGCTATGGAATGGATCTCCGTCTCCATGATGTCCCTGATAAGGATGCCGGGCCGCGAGATCAAAAGGCGTTTTATGGGAACGACTCCGCGGAGCTTCAGGCCTGAGTCCACGACGTAAACGTAATAAACGTCTTCTTCTATCTCCGTACCACGGATGCTCTGCACGGCGTCTTCCACGTCGTCTTCTTCTTTGACGGAAACAAAATCCGGGTTCATGACGCGCGCGGCGCTGTCTTCCGGATAACTGAGGATCTCCTCGACTTCCTCGGCGTCTTCCTTCTTTATGAGATCGAGGAACCCTTCACGCTCCTCCTCGGGAACATCCTCCATGACGTCAACCACATCGTCAACAGGCATTTCCTCGAGGATTTCGGCCAGGTCTTTGCTGTCGGATTTTTGGAGTATCTGCAGGCGCGATCTCGGATCGGTATCATCAAGGACGACCGCGGCTTTGTCCGGATGCAGGAAGGAGAAGATCTTAAGTTTATCTTCAACGGAAAATTCACTTAAGACGTCGGCGATATCTTCAGGGCTCAACTCTTCCAGGTAGCTTTTCAGCTCTTCCCGGCGGGCGTGCTGCAGGCGTCCCTCAAGCTCGTGGACTCTATCCTCATAGGACTTGACTTCTTCCTGTACCGGATCTGTTAGGGGTTTCTTTTCCTTTTCCATGGCAATATCATTATACTGTTAATATATAAAATGCCAATGAAAAAATGCCTGTCGTGTGTTATAATTACTTCACTATGCAAAAAAGCGGATTTGTAGCCATATCAGGCCAGCCCAACGTGGGAAAATCCACGATACTTAACGGTTTTTTGAAGGAAAAACTGGCCATAGTCAGCAAGAAGCCCGAGACCACGCGGGACAACATACGCGGCATCCTTACCGAAAAGGACTGCCAGGTCATATTTGTGGATACCCCGGGCATACACAGGCCCAAGAACCTTCTCGGTAAAGTAATGCTTACCCGGGCGCAGTCCACCATCATGGAATCTGACATTATCCTCCTGATAACGGAGAAAAAACTAGCCCTTAATGAGGAAGATATAAATATATTTAACAGGCTTCCTGATCCGAAAGGCGATAAAAAGGTCTTTTTCGTCATCAATAAGACAGACCGGGTAAAGGACAAAAAACTCCTGCTCCCTGTGATCGAAAAGGCTCAAAAACTTTATCCTTTTGACGAGATCGTCCCGCTTTGCGCCCTGAAGCAGTCCGACCTGGACGAACTGCTGAAACTTATAAGATCATACTTGCCGGAGGGGCCGCTACTGTATCCCGAGGAACAATTGACCGACAAAAGCGAACAGTTCATCATCCAGGAACTCATACGGGAGAAGATACTTACTGAAACCTACGAAGAAGTGCCTCATTCTGTCGCTGTGATCGTCGACGAAATGACCGAAGATGAAAAAGGGACTCTCCAGATCCACGCGACAATATTCGTCGAACGGGCTTCACACAAAGCCATCATTATCGGCAAGGGCGGCGAGATGATGAAAGAAATCGGCAAGCTGGCCCGAAAAGAGATCGAACAATTCCTTTCAAGACACGTCTACCTGAACCTTTGGGTAAAAGTTTACGAAAAGTGGAAGAAGGACCCCAACGCCCTCCGCGACATGGGATATTCCGATTAAACCTGGATCCCGCATTTGGCAAGATTTTCCCGCAACGACTCGTGTCCGGTAAATTGAAAAGCGCGGAGGCCCATTACCCTGGCCGCGTCGACCAGATCGGACCTGTCGTCGGTGTAAAAAGTGTTCTTCGGCATGCTTCCGGCCAGGCGCATTGCTTCATTAAAAATACCTGAATCCGGCTTCTGCACTCCTATTTCATGCGAAACTACGATCGCATCGAGAAGTTTAAGAATTTCATATTCTTCTTTTATATGATCCCAGTGCGCCATATTGGTATTAGATATCAGGATCAGTTTTATTTTCGGGTACTTCTTTTTAAGAGCTTTGATGATCTCTTCCACTTCCGGGTAATGGTCAAACATGCTGTTCCAGATCCTGTAAAATTCCTGATACCCTATGCCCATGTTAAAAAGGCGGCGCGTTCTTTCATAAAACTGCGAAGAAGTAAGCTTGCCTTCCATATACCCGTTCATATTTTTTGAATCAAGGATATACTCCTCGATTTTCTTCTTTGCTTCTTCAGAATAGATTCCATACCCCTCTTCAAGAGCGCCAAACTTAAGCTTGATCAATACGTTCCCCAGATCAAAAAGTATCGCTTTAATATCCTTCAACAGTATTTCCTTTCAAAAATCTTGACCGCTTTCCTGACAAGCGCGGACTGTCCTTTGTATTCCATTTTTTTGATCGCGTCCTCCGGCCAGAACCACCGGCCGGCCTCGATCTCCGAGGTCTGGATGCGCAATTTTTCCCTGGCGGAAGCTTTCATCAAGAGCACATAAACGGTTTTGAAAATAAGCTCGCCTTTCAATTTAAAATAATATTCCTGCGTCCCCAGGCGCTGTACTATTTCCAGCTTTTTAAGGCCCGTCTCTTCGGAAACTTCCCTTACCGCGGTCTGGTCGACGGACTCTCCTTTTTCGATGTGTCCCTTCGCCCAGGTCCAGCGTCCGTACCCGTCCTTTATAAGAAGGACCTTGGGCCGCCCTCTCTCTTTCTTTATAACAACTCCTCCTGCAGAAAATCTCCTCGTCATACAGAGTCCTTAATCTAGGTGGATCATTTCATCACCGCTCTGGAACGTTATTTCGGTATCCCCTAATGCTGATCCGGAATTCCCCGAAGAGACTTCCCATACTTCGTAATTTTTGGAATCCAGCTCTTCCAGGAAACGGCTGCGCCGTGCGACCACCGTACCCATCTGGTAATCAAAGCGCGTCGCCGGGTGTATAAGATACAGATATTTTTTCGCGCGCGTCGAGGCCACGTAAAAAAGCCGTCTTTCCTCTTCGATCTCGGAGATATCCTTCATCGCTTTTGGGTGCGGAAACTGCCCCTCGCAAAGCCCTATTATCATCACGGCGTCCCACTCGAGGCCTTTCGCCTGGTGTATCGTCGAGATCACTAAAAACTCGTCCTCTTCCCGCTCACCAAGAACGGTCTCGCCGCGAAAACTCTCTCTCAAAGTTATATCGTTCAGAAAATCCTGCATGGACGTATAGTCGTGCGAAAAATTCACAAGCTCGTGTATGTCGTCTATTCTGTCTTTCGCATTCTCAAAGTTCGCAAGTATGTGAGTCTCGTACCCGGACTCCATTATAAGATTTATCATCTCTCCCGGCGTCTCTTCTTCGCTCCTCGTTATCGCCCTCATGATCTTGAGGAATCTCGTATACCCGCCCTGGGCTTTTTTAGGGATGCTTCCGGACGCGCCTGTTTTCAGGAATCCTTTAAGGTTAGAGCCGTTTTTTAAAAAATGTTCGAATATCCTGGAAGCGTATCCCGGACCGATCCCGGGACAAAGCGTAAGCGCCCTCATCCATGATATCTCGTCGGTGGAATTCGTCACTATCTTCAGGTAGGATAATATGTCCTTTATGTGGGCCTGCTCGAAAAAGCGTATCCCGCCGCGGACGATGTACGGGATGTTCCTTTTGACAAGCTCCATCTGGAGCTCGGCGGACTGGTAGTGCGCCCTGAAAAGAACGGCTACATCCTTAAGCTCGAGCCCCTCTTCACGCATCTCGAGTATCCTCTGGACGACGAAAGAGGCCTGCGTGTAAAGGTCCTTCACCTCCACAAGGCCCGGTTTCTCGAGCGCCTCATTCACCGCTTTCAGCTCCTTGTAAAACTGCTTTTCGTTGTGCTTGAGGGAATCGTTCGCCAGGCCCAGTATCTCCGGCGTTGAGCGGTAATTCGTTTCGAGTTTGAATATTTTCGCGTCGGAGAACCTTTTCGGGAACTGGAGGATATTATCAACGCGCGCGCCGCGGAACGAGTAGATGCTCTGCGCGTCGTCTCCCACAACGAGGACGTTCTTGTGGCGCTCCGCGAGGATATCGATAATATCTGCCTGCAGGAAGTTCGTGTCCTGGTATTCGTCGACCAAAATATACAAAAACTGGTCAGTGAATCTCTTCCGGGCGGCCGGGACGGTCTCCAGCATAAGCTTCCACTGCACCAGGAGGTCGTCGTAGTCCATGTTATTGGACTGTTTTTTCTTTTTGTCGTAAGTTTTTCTGATCTCTTCTATATCGCGCGTGAAGTTAAGAAAATACGGGTATTTTTCTTCCAGGACATCTTCGATGGTTTTCTTGGTGTTCACTGAAAAACTTATGATCGACCGGACGATGGAGGCCTTGGGAAATCTCTCTTCCTTGACCCTGGCTTCCTGCTTCCCCATGCAGCTTTTTACGAGGTCGCGCGAGTCGTGCTCGTCGAGTATCCCGAAGTCTTTCTTGTAGCCTATGTGCTGCGCGTACATGCGCAGCGTCCTGTTCCCAACGTGGTGAAATGTCCCGTTCCACCCGCCCTTGGGCTTGTAACGCAAGAGCATCTCGGCGCGATCACGCATTTCCCTGGCAGCTTTATTCGTGAACGTCATAAGGAGGATATTTTTGGGGGAAACGCCCCTCTCGAGAAGATATGCCAGGCGGTATATGAGCGTCCGCGTCTTGCCGCTTCCCGCTCCGGCCAGGACCAGGCAGGGACCCTCCGCGCCAGTAACAACTTCATATTGCTGCTGGTTGAGGTTTCCCTTGAAGTCAATGTGGGTTTTTATTTCTCCCGTGGGTTCGTGCAGTACGTACTTCTTCATAATATAGGTTCCTCATTCCCGCCCGGGCGGGAATGACGCGGGAATGACAATCTACTTTGACTTGAACTGGCGGATGACTTTTGAACGTGTAAAAAAGAAAATTATAGAAATCTCGAATATCGTGACCAGTATCATGAAAACCATTGTATTCATAAAGGCGGCCTCGATCAGGTCAAGGGATATCTGCGACTGCTCCGAAAGAAGAAATTCCTTCAAGTTCCGTATCACGATCCTGTTCAACAAAAAACCAAGGACCACGCTTATTGAGGCAAGGGTCACGATGACTTTCCTGGCCCAATCTTCCAGCCGTAAGATCTTCGTCCCGCAATAGACCCCGCAGATCCCGTAAAGAACGGTAAACGCGTAAAGCGCGATAATTACAACGTTATTAAGCCCTTTGAACATGAGGGCGAACTGCCTGAAGTTTCCCGCCCCGAGAAGATTGAACACACCGAACGCGATCAGCGCGATCCCGTAAAAACGAACTCCCCTGCTTGCCTTCATCAATTCTCCTTATCCACTCCCTTATAAGCGGAGACCTGCTTCCCTATGTAATCCACATTCCAGATCTCGTCCGCGTATTCGGCGATGGCCCTGTCGCTTGAGAACCTGCCGGAACAAGCGGCATTGATTATTGATCTTCTTACCCAGCCGTCGCGGTCCGCGTAAGCTTCGGCGGCCCTGTCCTGCGCGGAAACGTAATCCTTAAAATCGGCGCACACCATGTATTCGTCCCCGCCTGTAATAGCATCCAGGATGGGTTTGAATATCTGGGATTCTCCCTGAGAGAAAAAATCACTTTTGATCAATTCTATCACTTCGGAGAGAAGCGGATCGTTCTGGATCCATTCCTGCGGATTATACCCTTTCTGCCTGAGTTCGGTGATTTCTTCTACTTTATGGCCGAAAACAAAAATATTATCCTCGCCGACCTCTTTAGCGATCTCGATGTTCGCGCCATCCCAGGTCCCCACGGTAAGGGCGCCGTTAAGCATGAATTTCATGTTACCCGTGCCCGAAGCTTCTTTTCCGGCAGTGGATATCTGCTCGGACAGGTTACTCGCGGGAAATATTTTCTCGGCCAGGGAAACGCCGTAGTTCTCAAGAAAGACTACTTTTAATTTTTCGCTCACGGCGGGGTCACCGTTTATCACACTTGCTATATTGTTCAGGAATTTTATGACCAGCTTCGCCATCGTGTAGCTGGGCGCGGCTTTTCCGGCGACTATCGCCGTTCTTGGATGAAAATCGTTTTGAGGTTCGTTCTTTATCCTTAAGTACTGACTTATCAGGTAAAAAGCAAAAAGGGCCTGTCGCTTATATTCATGGATCCTTTTGACCTGCGAATCAAAAATGGAGTCCGGATCGACGAGTATCCCGTTCTTATCCTTTATATATCCTGCCAGCCGGATCTTATTTTCCTTTTTCGTGTCTCTCCATTTCTTTTTGAACAAGGTATCGGAAACAAGACGGTTAAGCTTGTCAAGTTCTCCCAGGTCCAGTATCCACCCTTCCCCGATAGCTCCGGTTATGACATCAGCGAGAGCGGGATTGGCTTTTTTAAGCCACCTTCTCTGTGTTATGCCGTTCGTTTTGTTGTTGAATTTTCCCGGAAAAAATTCGTAGAAATCCTTAAAGAGATCCTTCTTCAAAAGTTCCGTATGAAGGTTTGACACGCCGTTCACGGAAAAACTTCCCAGGACGCAAAGGTGGCACATTCTTATTTTTTTCTGCTCTCCTTCTTTTATGAGAGACATATCCCGAAGTTTTATGGTGTTGTTCGGATAACGGGCCTCGACGTCGCGCAAAAAGCGTGTGTTGATCTCGTTTATCAGCTCCATATGTCTGGGGAGAAGCTTTTCGAAAAGAAAAACGGGCCACTTCTCCAGGGCCTCCGGCATGGTAGTGTGGTTAGTATAAGCGAACGTCCTTACGGTTATGTCCCACGCCGCGTCCCAGTCCAGCCCTTCTTCGTCCAGGAGTATCCTCAAAAGTTCCACAATGGCAATGCCCGGATGCGTATCGTTAAGCTGCATGACGACCTTGTCCGGAAGATCCCGCATTTCGCTGTTATGCATCTTGAACCTGCGGATTATGTCCTGCACCGAAGCGGACGTAAAGAAATATTCCTGCTTCAGCCTCAATTCCAGCCCCTTGTAGAGCTTATCGCTCGGGTACAGTACGCGCGAGATGTTCTCGGAAGATATCTTGTTCTCCAGCGCCCGGATGTAATCGCCGTCGTGGAAATATTCAAGATCGAACTTGTGGGTGCTGCGGGCCGACCACAGCCTGAGGTTGTTCACGACGTCGTTCCTATAGCCGGGAACGGGCGTGTCGTAAGGTACGGCAAGCACATCGCTTGTGTCGGTCCACTCGGTGTGTTCCTTACCGTCACCGTCGGCGCGCTTGTCCGTTTTCCCGTAAAAACGGACCTTGATAGTGGATTCCGGCTTCTCGAATTCCCAGGGATTGCCCAGGGTCAGCCACTCCTCGGGAAGTTCTACCTGGCGTCCGTCTACTATTTTCTGGTCGAATATACCGTAATCGTACCTGATTCCGTAACCTGTAGCCGCGATGCCGAGAGTCGCCATAGAATCCAGGAAACACGCCGCAAGCCGCCCCAGGCCCCCGTTGCCGAGGCCCGCGTCGATCTCCTGTTCGGAAAGGTCTTCAAGGCTCAGGCCAAGGCCTTCCGCGGCCTTTTTGCTCTCCTCGGTCAGTCCCAGGTTGATTATGTTATTGTCGAGAAGGCGTCCCAGAAGGAATTCGAGCGAGAGGTAATAAACCCTTTTGCAGTTCTCCTTGTGATACCGCTGCTGGGTCAATATCCATCTTTCTATGAGTCTGTCACGGATCGCCAGCGCCATGGACTGGAAATTATCGTAATCGGTGGCGGCATACTGGTCCTTGGCGAGAGAAAATTTTCGGTTGTGCAGAAAATCACTCTTCAGGCCTTCGACGACCTTCTTTTTTCTATTCTCCATTTCTGGCGGGTTCCTTACGCTTTAAGGAGGTTTAGAACGTCACTCACCTTTGCCGTTGCTACGCAGATAACGGTATCGGCTCCGCCGTAATAAACGAACAATTCGTCGCCTATCACAACAGCGCCGCAGGTAAACGTGACGTTGGGAACGACTCCGTTCTTCTCGTAATCAGTTTCGGGTTCGAGGAACGGTTTGTCGTATCTTCTTATCACTTTGCCGGGATCTTTCAGATCCAGAAGAGCAACACCAAGGCGGTACCGCATTTCACGATCCACCCCGTGATAGATAAGTAGCCATCCCTTTTCCGTCTTGATGGGCGGCGCGCCGCCTCCGATCTTAAAGTATTCCCATTCAAACTCGGGGCTCATCAGGACCTTCTGGTTCTCCCAGTCGTACAGATCATCCGAATAAGCGATCCACATATGAGGCGGGATCCTGTGGATGAGGACGAATTTCCCGTTGTGCTTTTCAGGAAAGAAAAAGGAATTCTTGTTGTCTACCCTGTAAAACGGGTACATCCTCTCGCCCCAGTTCCACTTATGATCTAAAAAATCTTTCACGGAAATCGACGTGATGCCTATCTGGACGCCGTTCACGGGGAAGACCATACCCATGTTGCTTCCGTAAGCGGAATAGTTCATGTATATCTTGTCTTCGACCCTCGTAAGACGCGGGTCCTCGATACCGAAACGGTCCAGGTCACTCGCCGGATCCGGACCGAAGATCGGATAGTCCAGCCTTTCGTCTATATTGAAACCGTCTTTACTTGATGCGTATCCCACTCTTGAAACACCCGGCTTGGAACCCTGTGCCCTGTAAAGGATATGGACTTTTCCGCCTTCATATATCGCGGCGCAGTTATACGTCATTATAGATTCCCATCCGTTCTCTTCCTTGGGTGCAATTATCGGGTTGCCTTCGTATCTTTTTAATACCATCTTCTCCTCCTTTAATGAGACCAAATAACTTACGTGCCCTTCGGGCACGTAAGTTATTTGGTCGAGTTGAACCCCACACCCAGTAAATTCTGGGTGTGGGGTGAAATTCGGCTTTACAACTTTATTTAGCGTTCTTTTTTCAAAAGGTCTTCAAAAAGTTCAAGAAATTTATCGGCTGTCGGTTCAGCCGCGTTCTCTTGAAGATATTCTTTTACGGCTTCCTGCTGTACCTGGTACTTCCTGGTCTTCTCAAAAACAGCGATAAGGTTTTCTTCCAGGTCGTAATATAGCTTGTGTTTCATAACCTCCCTGTTGAAAGAATAAACGTAATTTGTGTCGCGGGCCAGGATCGGACACATTGAACCAAGACACTGAAATATGGTGCTTCCGACCACAACAACGGGGGCATAATGCTTATTGTAGACCATACAGTCCGACGCGTGAAGATACTTGTAAAGAAGCTCCTGGTCGGGAGAACGTTCCACGACCTTAAAATCGAATTTTACCCTGTTCTGTATGCGCCTGAACTCACTCAGTACTTTTTCAACTTCTGTAACAAGAAGCAGACATACGTCGTACCTGTCCGCCAGCCGGTCAAAAACAATGGACGTGTTGAGGGCGTGTTCGGCGGCCTGACCGAAAAGAAGGATTATTTTTTTATCCATAGGAAGGTTAAGTTCTTTTCTTTCCGCCTTCATGTCCCCGGGCCTGAGAGGATAAGACGGATAAGGGATCATGCTGAGGATGCCCTCGGGGTAACCGTCTTTGAGAAAATCATAATACCTGTCATCAAAACAAACCACGTGATCCCAGTCAAATTGAAAATATTCGGGTTTCCTGGAAAGTTCGCCGTCGTGGACGACGCTCACGGTCTTCGCTTTTTTTCTGATCTGGGGAAAAATATTTGAAAGATGCGCCATGGGGAGCATTCCCAGGTCCTGTACGACAAAGATGTCAAAATCCTCCTCCAGAAGCGGGCTTGTATTCATCGGGAGGTGCTGGAAGCCGTAAGGAGCGAAACATCTGGTAACATAGGGCTCGTCTTCTTTCTTTGTAAGCGCCGTCCCGTGGAACGCGTGCCTGTAAAAGCTGAAAACTTTCAGATCTATACCCTTCTCAACCCAAGCTCTGCCTACAAGTTCGGCATGGATCGAAGCCCCGGAATCGGTGTTCCATGCTCCCATCATACCTATTTTCATAATTTGGCCTCCTTTAATGAGCGCACAACTTATGGAGTGATAACGATCATAAGTTGTAAGTGCGAATTAAACCCCACACCCAGCATGCTATGTTCATAATATGCTGGGTGTGGGGTAAATTCTGTCAACGGACTTATGTTCACTCATTTCGTTCGTTCCATAAGTCCGGACGTCATTAATATTATACGTGATATACGATTTCTGGCAATTAAAATAATTTTTTGGCAAAATTGTGCCGCTATGTGGTAAAATTATTCAAACATTTCAACCAAGATCGGAGTTCTTTATTTCTTATGCGAGGCGATAAATTACTTATACGCAAATATCATATAAAAGCCGCTGAAAAGCTTGCCAAGATATTGATCCCGGAGATACTTTTCCCTCCCGTCAATAAATACGTTGTCACGATAGCCGGTGAATCCGGCGCCGGGAAAAGCGAGATCGCTTACGTGCTTTCGGGGATCCTTAACAAGCGCGGCATCAAAAGCATGCTTCTCCAGCAGGACGACTATTTCCGCCGGCCTCCCAAGACCAATTACAGGGCCCGGCGCTCTAACATTTCGCTCGTCGGCACGTCCGAGGTCAAGCTTTCCATTCTGAACAAGAACATAAACAGCTTTAAAGGGCTGGAAGCCGGTCAACTCCAGAAGCCTCTTGTCGATTTTCAAAAAGACAGGATCATAAAAGAGACCGTTAAATGCAAAGATACCCGTGTTCTCATCATCGAAGGGACCTACACGAGCCTTCTTAAGAACGTGGATAAAAAGATCTTCCTTGCCCGCACCCATAAAGATACCCTGAAGGCGAGGCAGGCGAGAAAAAGGGAAAAAATAGACGCTTTCGATAAAAAAATACTCGCGATAGAACATAGGATCATTTCCGGCCACGGAAAACTCGCGGACATAGTTGTAGAAAAAAATTATTCCCTCTCCCCGAAAACTCAGCCAAAAAGAGAGGCCAAAAGGATCTGTATGCTAACGATCCACGGATACGTCGACCCGAAGCCCGTCCTGGGAAAAACGGATACCGGCGGACAGGTCACTTACGTGCTGGAACTCTCCAAGGCCCTCGCGAAGCTTGGCGTAAAAGTGGACATATACACGAGGAGGTTCCAGAAAAAGAAAACGGTCGAAAACGTGAGTAAAAACGTGCGGATAATCAGGATCCCGTGCGGCGGGGAAAAATTCATCGCTAAAGAACGGCTGCTTCCTTATTTAGACACCTTCGTCCGAAACATGGAATATTTCATAAAAAAAGAAGGCCTGAAATACGATGTCTTCCATTCACATTACTGGGATGCCGGATACGTGGCCATGAAACTGACCGAAAGGCTGGATTATTTCTTCATACATACGTTCCACTCCCTCGGGGCATGGAAAAAGGAGCAGATGGGCGGTAACCCTAAAAAAATGGAAAAGCTCTACAACTTCAAGAAAAGAATAAAATGGGAGAAGGTAATATTCAAAAAAGCCAAAGCGTTTACGATGACGAGCACCGATATGATAAGGCGTTCAAGGAAATTCTATAAATATAAAAAGGGAAATTATACGGTTCTTCCCGCCGGCGTCAATACGGACTTTTTTCGTCTGCTCAAAAAAGGTGAAAAAGAAAAACACATCGACGTTCCCCAGAACTATATTTTCTGGGTGGGCAGGTTCGCTTCAAATAAGGGCCTGGATCACATGCTGAACGCGTTCGCCGGAACGGTCACCAAAGTAAAAGATATATTCCTTGTTATAGGCGGCGGTTCCAAAGTTCCGAAACTGGAAGAGAAAAAAATAAAAAGGGGCCTGTGGAAAATAATCAACAGGACTCATATCAAAAACAGGGTTTTCTTCACGGGATACATAAAAGATAAGCTGATGCCGTCTTATTACCGCCGGGCGAAATTCTTCGTCCTGCCCTCGCGGTTTGAGCCTTTCGGCATGACTGCCGCCGAAGCAATGGCCTGCGGGTCAGCGACCATCATCAGCAGGCGCGCGGGAATAAGAAAATACCTCACCAACAAAAGAAACTGCCTCCTGGTAAACCCTGCCAACAAAAAAGACCTAAGCTGGGCTTTTCAGATCCTGAATCGTAATCAGGCCTTCCGTAATAAGATAGGGAAAAACGGCATGCGTCTAGTAAGGAATGCATTCTGCTGGACGAGTCTTGCCGAAAAAAGCCTGGATTTCTACAACGAAAGCCTGCGTAAAGTTTAGGTTTACTTCGGCGCTTTAGTCGCTTTCTTAGCTGTTTTCTTAGCGGGTTTCTTGACTGCCTTTTTAACTGTTTTCTTCGGCGTTTTTTTCGCGGGCTTTTTCCTCGGCTTGGCTTTTGCCAGGCTCTTCGCCTTGCTGCTCACTGCCTTTTTCTCTCCCTTGGCGATCTTCTTCGCGACTTCCATGAGTTTTTTTCTTACCTGCGCTTCTGTCATATGGAAGACGACGCCCTCGTCGAGTCCGGCAGCAACCAGCCTTTTCCTCTGTGTCTTGATCCTGTGTTTTCTTTTAGCGCCTTTCTTTTTCGGGCGCGTGCGATAATTCTTACGGGGTTTCAT